>JAIDNR010000015.1 GCA_029063695.1 Ruminococcus sp. | reverse complement strand
ATTACAAAGAGTATAATATTTCGTTCTACGGAAAGCAGTATAAATCCAAGCCAAGCGGAAATGAAGTATCAAAAATAAGCAAAAATTTAACGCCACACAGTCTTACTTATGACTTCATAGCCCAGCGTGTAGGTGAGTGTGGCTGTACTTTTGCACCAGCGGTTTTTAGTGATTCAAGAAAAACTGAAAACTTTGTTGAACAGCAGTTATTTGCTGTTGATATTGATGATGGTGTAAGCTTTACAGAAATAAAAAACAGAGCTGATAAGTACCGACTTCCGATTCTGTTTGCATATAAAAGTTTTTCATGGTCTGCTGAGCATGAAAAGTTTCGGGTAGTTTTTGCAATGGATAGGATTATTACAGATGCTTTTACTGCTCAAGTTATTACAAAAATGCTGATGTGTATTTTTAATGAATGTGACAGTCATTGCAGTGACCTTGCGAGAATGTATTATGGTAGTAATAAGGGACTGCTTTATTTTTCTGAAACTGATGATGAGATTAGTTTTAACGAGCTGATAATGGCTGTTAATTGTTATATGTATGACAGATATGATGATAGCCACTATACAGTAAAAATCAAAGATTTCTATCACTCAATCAGTGTTGAAGTGAATAAAAAAGTACCTGTATTTTCAACTGATAGTGATAATACACTTATTATAAAAAGGTCGGATAAAACCAAAGTCAGGAAAGCTAACACCTGCTCCGAAAAAAATAACAGACGCAGAAATTCAAGAATTGAATTTGAAGTGTTGAAAGAACGATGTAAGCTGTATCGTGATTTTATTGAGGGTAATGAGTGGTATTATTATCCTGAACTGTTTCTTATTGCAACTAATATGGTTAATATGGAAAAAGGAAAGTCCGAATTTCTGAAAATACTTGATTCACACAAAAATAAACACTGTATATCATATCATGAAAGAGACTGGAAACCGATTCTTAATACCATTATTGATATGAATTATAAACCCATGTCATGTGATAAATGTCCTCATGTGAAGAATTGTCTGCATTATAAAAATATGATTTGTACTGTAAATCCTGGATACTGCGGAATCCGTCCGCTTGCTGTAAAACAATACTGCACTATTAAGGAAGCAGAGGAAAGTTTAAGGCAGAATCTTATTGATGCTATACAGACCGAAGAATATGGAATTAAAATTTTAAAGGCACAGACAGGACTGGGAAAAACTCATACTTGCCTGAATATGATTAAAAATTCAGCGGAACATTTTCTTGTAGCTGTTCCTACGCATAAGCTTATAAAGGAAATAATGGTAAAGGCAAAGCAGATGGGAATTGAATTTTTTACTATGCCTGAATTGAAAGGTTTCTCGAAGAAATTGACAGATGAAATACAGCATATATATGATGTCGGGGCAGGTATAGTAAGTCTGAGTCATTTAAGAGAAATCCTTAAAAATATGAATAGGGATGATGAAGATTATATCAAGCTGAGAAACTATTTCGAGCAGTATGACAAGGCGATTACATATAGTGGTCATATACTTATTACACATGAAAGATTTTTGAATCTTACTCCAAACTCAGAAATTCTTAAAGGACGTAGAGTTATCATTGATGAGGATATTATAAGAAGTGCTTTTGCTACCGAAACTGTCAGCAATGATGATATACACAGAGCATTGCAGAATGAAATTTTTGACGAGGATTCAAAAAAGAGACTTACTGATATAATTGATGGCGGAAAGTATCAGAGGTATTATTCTAAGGCTGGAATTGATATAACAGAAGAAACTCCCTGTCAGTTGAGCAATATAAACAGTAATATTTTGGATTTACTCAATGCAAAAGTAGTGATAAATGACGGAAAGAATACGTTATATATGAAGATAAAGAATTTCCCATGCAGTAATGCTGTTGTAATGTCAGCTACTGCAAATGCTGATATTTATAAGTGGTTATTACATATGCCGATAACAGAATATCACTGTAAAGAAGCTGGATACAAGGGAAAGGTCAACTTATACACCAATATTACATATAGCCGTGATGCTCTTATTAACGGTGATAATCATGAGGAACTTATTAAAAAAATAAAAAACATATCAGGAAACAATGCTGTAATAACGTTCAAGGCAGCAGAGGATAAGTTCTGTACTGAATATCATTTTGGCGGTATAGAAGGACTCAACTGTCTTGAAGGACAGAACATATCCGTAGTTGGTCTTCCTAATGTTGATGAAAAGGTGTATAAGCTTTATGGTATGCTTATGGGTATCGATGTTGAAGATGAGCATATGTCCTATATGAAAGTACAGTATAATGGTTATGAGTTCTGGATGAATACTTTTAAAAACTATCGTCTCAGAACTATACAGATGTGGCTTATTGAGAGTCTTCTGGAACAGGCTGTAGGTCGTGCAAGACTTCTGCGTTATGACTGTATTGTTGATGTATTCGCACGATTTCCTGTAGACCAGTCTCATTTTATGTAGGAATTTGCGGAGACGAAAAACTGAAATTCAGATGAGTGACAGTGATTAGAAACGGTGATTTTTGCCATAAACTCCTATATATTATATAGGAGTATGTGGCATGTTTCACCAAATCGCTGAATGTTTTTAGCTCTTCGTCTCCAATGAAAAAAGTTATAAGTTTAGTTCTTATTTTCAGCATTCAGGAGTTCAGCGGATATTTTTGCTCCCAGTTTCATTCCTGCTTTGACCGCTGAGTGAAATATTTCTGATGAGAGCTTTCCTACGATTTCATTCAGCTCAGAAGCCTGCTCCGCTGAAAGTTTATTCTTGCAGAAATTGTCAAGTGTTGCAGAAGTCAAATTGTAGTCGGGATTGTTTGCTAATTCAGAATCAAGAGTTACTGCAAATTTGTCTGTCAGTTCATCAAGTATGCTCATATAAATAACCTCCGTAATATATTTTTTATACTATTGTGACTTGATGTGATTAACATCATTGTTTACCATAGCAC
>JAIDNR010000149.1 GCA_029063695.1 Ruminococcus sp. | reverse complement strand
GTTATGCACCGTGTATCACAACAACAGCAGATAGTTATTTTAATGATAATGGATTCAGTGCATCGGCTTGTGATATAACAGGTACGGATTTTGACAGTCTGCTTTCGGATTATATCGACAACGATATGCCTCTGCTGATATGGATAACAAGCAGTAATCTGCATGAATCCACACTTACTTCAATATGGACTACTCCCGAAGGAGAACAAGTGCAGTGGCGTGCATATGAACACTGCGTTGTATTGACAGGATATGACATGGATAATCAGCTTATATATGTAGCTGACCCGCTTTACGGCAGTATTTCGTATGATTACAGTACAATCAGACAAAGATATAATGAAATGGGACGGCAGGCAGTATACATACAATAAAAATAATTTAATCATGAGGAGCGATTTTATGAACGTAATATTATTGGCACATACACCCGAACCTGAAAAAATTGCAGCGTCTGCCGCAAAATTATGCTATTCAAGCAGTGATATTCTTTCTGTAAAAGATGGTCTGACTGACGAAAAAACTGAAAGTTTTATTGATATGCTCGTTTCAGTCGGACATGAAAGCGTTATGGAACATGTAAGCTTTACTTTCGGAATCGAGGGAATTTCCCGTGCCTGTTCGCACCAGCTTGTAAGGCACAGAATCGCATCGTATTCACAGAAAAGCCAGAGATATGTAAATGAAAATGAGTTTGATTATATTACTCCGCCTGAAATAGAAAAGAATTATGAGGCAAACGTTGAATTTGAACGTATGATGAATGAAATAACCGAAAGCTATGCTAAAATTGCGGATATTCTTACAGAAAGTCATAAAGAGAAGTTCATGGCTGAGGGCATGGACGAAAAATCAGCCGTTTCAAAGGCACGTAAGCTCGCAAATGAGGACGCAAGATTTATACTTCCGAATGCGTGTGAGACTAAAATTATCATTACTATGAACGTACGTTCATTATTCAATTTTTTCCGTCACAGATGCTGTAACCGTGCCCAATGGGAAATCCGTGCAGTTGCAAATGAAATGCTGAGGCTCTGCCTTGAAACCGCACCGAATATCTTCAAATATGCAGGTGCCTCCTGTGTTGTTAGCGGAAAATGTCCCGAGGGAAAAATGACCTGCGGAAAAATGCAGGAAGGCCGTGAGTTTACTGAAAATCTGAGAAAACAGGTGTTGTAATGCTCGAATTCAGAAATATTTCTCTGAATGACAGGGACAGAATAAATACAGCATTGCAAAAATCCGATTTTATGGGCTGTGAGTATTCGTTTGCCAATAATCTTGCATGGTGCAGGCTTGCGGATTCACGAATCTGCTTTTACAAGGATTTCTATATCATCTGTGCTTTCGGAAATTCTGATGGTATACCTGTTTTCACATTTCCGTCGGGTGAGGGCGACTATACTGAATTATTTTATGAATTGAAAAAATTCAGTGAAAATATGAGCTGTCCGTTAAAAATAAACGGCATTACTCAAAAATCGCTTGCAATGCTTGAAAATCTCTTTCCTGACTGTTTTACTGTCGAATTTGACAGAGACAGCAGCGACTATATATACAGACAAGGCGATTTGGCTGAACTTTCAGGCAGAAAATATCACGGGAAAAGAAGTCATTTAGCTCAGTTCAATCGGATTGACTATGATTTTTCCCTGATTTGCGAAAATGATTTTGACGAATGTATATATTTTCTGACTGATAATTACAACAGCAAGGCTGATACTGAAAAATCTGCAATTGCTGAACAGTATGCTATAAATACGTATTTCAGTAATTTCAATGAACTTGGATTAGTCGGCGGTATTATACGCATTGATAGCAGAATTTCCGCTGTAACAATAGGTGAGCCGCTTAATTCTGATACTTTCTGTGTTCACATAGAAAAAGCCGACAGGTCTTATGACGGAATTTATGCAGGCATAAATAACTGCTTTGTCCGTTCCTGCATGAACGAATTTGATTATGTTAATCGTGAGGAAGATTTGGGAATTGACGGATTGCGGAAGTCTAAGCTTTCATATCACCCTGTTTTTCTTCTTAATAAATATATTTTAACTTTTAAATGAAAGGATAACTGAAAATGATTTATGTTTATCTTGCAAACGGATTTGAAGAAACTGAGGCTATAACTCCGATTGATATGCTCAGACGAGCTGAGAAAAAGGTTGTTACTGTCGGAATCGGCGACAATATTGTTGTGAGTTCGCACGGAATCCCTGTTGTGACTGATACAATCATACAGGAAGCTCCGCTTACTGATGAACTTGAGATGATTGTACTTCCCGGCGGTATGCCCGGCACACTCAACCTCGAAAAATCGGAATACGTTCAGCAGGCAATTGACTTCTGTATGGAAAAAAATATTCCGATAGGTGCAATATGTGCAGCTCCGTCGATTTTAGGTCACAAAGGAATACTTAAAGGCAGAAAAGCAGTCTGCTATCAGGGATTTGAAGCACAGCTTGACGGTGCGGAAGTGGACACAGATGCTGTTGCTGTGGACGGAAATATTA
>JAIDNR010000148.1 GCA_029063695.1 Ruminococcus sp. | reverse complement strand
GTAATTTTATCGGTGCAAGGGAAATACTTCACAATATAACGGGAATTTCGGGAAATATGTTCTGTAAAAAACTTTACAGGATTTCATGCTGTCTAAGTGCCGAACTTAAACAGGAACAATATGACAGTCTGAAAGAATTTACAGAAGTCTGGAATCTCACTTTCAATACACTTACGGAATGTCATGACAGACTTGCCGAAAAATATCCGTCCGATGATTATAAATCCGACTGGAAAACGCTTTGGGAAAGTTTTATTTCTCTTTCATGTGAATTTGATATTTCAGCTGTTGATATTTTTACCGAAAATATTCAGTCATTTATGGCAAATATGAATGCAGGGGATTTCAAAAAACTGAAAAAGGCTGTCCTGAGTTATGATTTTCTCTGGATTTCGGATAATATGCAGGAGGTATAAGATGTACAAAGTACTTTTAGTTGAAGATGATACGGCACTGCGTTTTATTTACTCAAAAATGAAAACATGGTCTGATTGCGGATTCAGTATTTCCGCCGAAGCAGCAAACGGAAAACAAGCTCTTGAAATTCTTGAAAACCGGTCTTTTGACCTTATTTTCACTGATATTCGTATGCCGTTTATTGACGGTATTGAGATGCTGAGAAAACTGCATGACAAGGGAAATACCATTCCTGTAGTCTTTGCAAGTTCCTATGATGAATTTGAGTATGCAAGACAGGGACTTATATTGGGTGCATTCGATTATCTGCTTAAACCTGTTAAACAGAAAAATCTTGAAGAAGTTCTGAACCGTGTAAGAAGTCATATAGACGAACTCAACGACAGGGATAAAATTGCACCTGTTGTTGCGGAAATTGTAAATGAACTTGATATTTTGTCTGATGAAAATAAGTTCATCAATCAGGTTATTTTCTATTTTTCGGCACATTACCGTGAACCTTTCACCGTTGATGATATTGCGGATTCACACGGCTACAGCAAGGACTATTTCAGTAAATTATTCAAGCAGAATTTCGGAGTAACATTTCATGAGTTTCATTCAAGAGTTAAAATAGGCTATGCCATTGAACTTATCCAAACAGGCAATTATAAAACATATGAAATAAGTGATATGCTGGGTTATGCATCGGTTGATTATTTTACAAAAGTATTCAAGGAAATAACAGGCACAACGCCTTCAAAATTCAAATAAGGTGATATTAAATGACAGATTATATGGAAATTCTTATTGTTGACGATATGCCTGACCATATAGCATATTCGGGTACACTTCTGAAAGCTGAGGGTTACAGGGTATTTGCCGCAACAAGCGGAAAAGCGGTTATACGTTTTCTTGAGGGTAGAATACCAGACATGATACTTCTTGATATTCAGCTCGGTGATACAAACGGACTTGAACTCTGTAAAGTTATAAAAAGTAATCCGAAAACAAGTACTGTTCCGATTATTTTTCTTACATCTGAAACAAGTCCTGAAATTATAAGCAGAAGTTTTGAACTCGGCGGCTGCGATTATGTAAAAAAGCCTTTTATCAAAGACGAATATCTTGCAAGAATCAGAACCCATTTGCAGATAGCCACACAGCAGAGAGACCTGACTAATGCCAATAATGAACTTAATATGTTCTGCTCAGCCGTTTCCCATGACCTTAAAGCACCGTTCAATATAATAAATATGCTGATTGAAATGCTGAGAGGCGAACTCGGTGAAAATCAGGAGCAGGGAATCTATGATATAATGGATATGATTGTATCAAAGGCAACTCAGACAAGAATCATGATTGAACGACTTTTTGAGTTCTCGAAAATGTGCAATGTCAAACCGAAAATGCAGCGGATTAACATTAAAAGAATCGCTGTTGATACGTTCAATGACTTGTATGCACTTGAAAAGGAAAGAAAAATTGAATTTGTATGTGGAAATTTGCCGATAGTTTACGGTGACGAGGTTCTTATTCAGATTATGCTTAAGAATCTTATCGGAAATGCAATAAAATATACTTCAAAGCGTGAACGTGCGATTATAGAAATTTCAGGAAGTTCAGATAAGACTTATAATACAATTAAAATCAGGGATAACGGTTCGGGATTTGATATGACTTATTCAAACAAGCTTTTCAAAGTATTTCAGAGACTTCATTCGGAAGATGAATTTGAAGGAAGCGGCGTGGGACTTGCTCTTGTAAACCGTATTATGGAACGTCACGGCGGACTTGTCGAAGCATACGGAGAAGTCGGTAAGGGAGCTGAGTTTTCGTTGTTATTCCCGAAAAAACAGCATTCTGAATGATTTAAAAGAATAACCCGTACCTGTTGTGTGAAAGGTACGGGTTATCTTTTTATTATTAGTCTGTAAGGAGAGGTTTTCAGACGGTAGATTTCATAAGACAGCACCTGTTATCGTCCCCCGTGATACATCTGATGTTGCCTTTTAATTTTGCTGCTTTTCCCTCACAGGCTATTGTGCAGATACCTGCGAGAGAAAGCATTTATATTAGGTTTTCTCTTCTCTAACCTGATATTATTATACCATAT
>JAIDNR010000147.1 GCA_029063695.1 Ruminococcus sp. | reverse complement strand
GGAGGTCTTATTTTTCTACCCATAGCTAAAGCTTTTTTGAACCCCCAGTAAAACTGGGGGTTTTCGTTGCACAATAACCCTGTATTTCTAAAAAGTAGAAATACAGGGCTTTTTTATGCTAAATATGTAGTTTAAATGCAAGAACATGAAGTGATTTTCAAGTAAATGTGACAAGGTGTGACACGGGATAAAATGTGGACAGCCTCATTTTAGTTATTATTTTGGTATATGTATTGATTTTCAATGGCACTTGTGATATAATAAAATTAATAGAATTACTATTGAATGGAGGCGGTTACAGTGACAGAGCGTAAGAAAATACCAATAGGCATAGAGGATTTTGCAGAGATAATCAACAGAAATTGCTATTTTGTTGATAAGACACTTATGATTAGGGATATACTTGACAGTGGTGTAAAGGTAACACTGTTTACACGTCCGAGAAGATTTGGTAAGACATTGAATATGAGTATGTTACAAAGATTTTTTGAAAAGACCGACAATGACAACTCCTATCTTTTTGAGAAATTGAACATTATGGAAGCAGGAAAGCAGTACCTTGCACACATGGGACAGTATCCTGTTATAAACATCTCTCTTAAAGGTATGAAACAGCCAAGCTATGAATTGGCATTCTATGAATATAAAAATATTATTACAAATGAATTTAACAGACATTGCAATTTACTTGAATCAAATAAATTATTGCCTACAGACAGGGAAAAATTTGAAAAAATTTTTTATGGTACAGATGATGACAATGTATATGTAAATGCAATACGTTTATTGAGTGACTGTCTTTCCAAAGTATATGATAAAAATGTAATCATTCTGATAGATGAATATGATGTACCTTTGGAAAATGCTTATTTTAATGGTTTTTATGACAAGATGATAAACTTGATACATTCGGCTTTTGAAAGTGCGTTAAAGACCAACAACTCACTTGAATTTGCAGTGCTTACAGGTTGTTTGCGTATATCCAAAGAGAGCATATTCACAGGACTTAACAATCTTAAAGTTTATAGTATACGCAGTAAGCAGTTTAGCCAGTATTTTGGGTTTACACAAAATGAAGTTGCTATGCTTGCGAAATATTACAATGTAGAAGAAAAGCTACCTATCATTAAGAAGTGGTACGACGGATATTTATTTGGAGCAACTGAAATTTACAATCCGTGGAGTGTTTTAAACTACATTCTGTCAATATCATCAAACATAAATGAACTTCCAGAGCCATACTGGAGCAATACCAGCTCCAACAGTATTATTTATAAGCTCATAAGAGAGTCAAGTGAGGAGACTCGTGGAATGGTTGAGGAGCTTATGAATGGTGGAAGTGTTACAGTAGCAATTTATGAAGATACCATTTATGCAGACATTGATGTAAACAGTGACCATATATGGAGCTTTTTGCTGTTTACAGGCTATCTGAAACAAATTAATGCTGAACTCCGTGACGACATGATATATCTTACTTTGGTGATACCTAACATTGAAGTAAAAAGTATATACAGAAGAACAATATTACAATGGTTCAAAGAAAAGACAGTTGCAAACTCACGAGAGGAATTGTTTAATGCTCTTATTGCAGAGGACATTGAAACAATTGAAGATACAATATGTGACTGGCTGGATGAAACAATAAGTTTCCATGACGAACAGGAAAACTATTATCACGGCTTTTTAACAGGATTATTGTCAGGGTTTAAGGGATATACACTCAAATCAAACCGTGAGAGCGGTGACGGACGACCTGATTTAATGCTTCTGGAGCGTCGCAAACATAAGTTAGCAGTTATTATTGAAATAAAGGCAACAAAAGAGTTTACCAAGCTTGAATATTGGTGTGACGAAGCATTGAAACAAATTGAAGATAATCGTTATGAAACAGAACTCATTAACGACGGCTATCAGAACATTATAAAATATGGCATAGCTTTCTGTAAGAAGTCATGCAGGGTGAAAAAAGGATAATATATTTATAACCGCCTGATGTATTTGATGCAAAGGGCGGTTATTTTTGTGTATATTTAACAAAGTGTGTATAGAAGTGTTGAAATAACGTCCTTGCATAATTTCAATACACGTCCTTTAATTTTAGGTATACGCCTTTGCAAATTTTTGATACATCATGATATATTTTTATGAAAAATGAAGTTCTGTTATTTTGCGAATAGAATTGACATTAAGTTTGTGTTACAATTAGTTTAATACATCAGAAAGTAGAGTATGTTTATGTATGCAAGTTTAGGTGACCGCAGGAAAGG
>JAIDNR010000146.1 GCA_029063695.1 Ruminococcus sp. | reverse complement strand
ATCATCTTCAATGCACCGACTTAAATTTATAAACAAACTTAATATGGTACTTGCAAGCATTTCATTTTCAAACTTTTCCTGATTATCAAGAATATTTTGAGCATACTCGTTGCCCTGTTCTGCTGATAAATTCAGAAATTCCATAGTTTTTTCTTTTTCCTTTTTCAATCCGTCAGCACCAAAAAAATAAAGTCTGCCAAGCTGATAGCTTGACCACATATTCTTATCTGCAGATTTCTCAAAATATTCAATGGCTTTCTGATTATCAACCAAAGTACCAAGCCCCCTGAAGAACATCATACCAATCTGATACTGCAAATACGGTTTCAATTTTTTTGCTGTTGGCTCAATCTGCAGAAATCCCTGCAAAGCTTTTTTGTAAAACTCATATGATTTTACCTCGTCTTTTAATCCCGATTTTTCCGTGGAATACAGCCCGCCTAAATCGTAAAGCGCAAGAACATTATTTGATTCCGAGAGCAATATTTTTTCCGCTTTTTTGTAATCCTCTAACGTTGATTCCTTGTTACAAATCAACTTGTGAGCCTCTTTATACGACTCGCTCCACTTGATATATAACTTTTCCTGAAAATTATTTTCAGCACTGTTATCAGTTATTTCATCAATTGCTTCCTCATCAATTGGCAGGGGAATATCAAAATCAGGTTCGGGAATTTCAACTTCTATTTCAGGCACTTGAAAATTCATTTGCATCACAGTTTGAATGATCATATTTTTAACAGATTTAAACTCTTTGTTATCAACTAATTTTGGAAACTGAACTTTTGCAGACGAATAAACATCATGCTTCTGCTGTTCCATTTCACACCAGAGTTCATACATTTTCTTTATTGATTCGTTGCTTGCAAGTTTTACAAAAATTTCATCAACCGTTTTCTTAACGTCAGACTTGAGATAACCGTACACTTTTTTGCCCTTTGATGCTGCAAGCTGCTCATGCAATTTTGAAATGAGATTTATAAGTTTTGCATCAAAATTATTATTCTGAGAAATATCCTTGGCAAGCTGTTTCATCAACTGCTCCGACTCTTTTTTCAATAGATTACGCAAGTCCGTCTGCTGTTCATAGAGGTGATGAAGTTCACCAGCATAAATATCATTTGCAAATCCGCTGCGAATTTTTTCAATGCCATGATTAGTCAAAAATCCCTCACGCTCGTTCGTGGAATAGACAATAATATGAACATGAGGATTTGTTTTCTTATCATGAAACGCCGCATACCATTGCAAATTTTTCAGGTCTATCTTTTGATTTTTGGCAATGTTGGGAATCTGTCTGATTACTAAATCACGCCACGCTTTCAGGTTATCATATCCCATTTTCTGAGCGTCGTCACGCCTTAATGAAACAACGTGCGTCCACACATTTCCATTATGTTCCGAAATTTCCTTTGCAACTTTATTAAGATTTATCGGAGCGTCCGTCTGCGAAAAAAGTCCATGAGAATTTGGACGGTTAGCAAGGTAACCTACGTAATTTTCACGCTCATTAAAAGTTTGGACAACTCCCTCACGAGTAGCGATATACTTCACATAATTTTTCAGATTTTTCTTCGAGCCTTTTCTCAGATAGCGGCTCGTGACAATAAGTTTTGGCACTCAAAATCACTCCTTCTGATACTCCACAGCATCCTCATAATCAATAATTCCGTTAATTTTCCTGACTTCTGTCACGCACATCGCATGAAGACTTTTCAGCGTTTCTTCATCAACATCGTTCATCGCAGCAGTCATGTGGGACAACTTTCCCAGTTCAACTGCAATCTTAAAAAGCAAACGTGAGAGCCGCTGTTCTGTACCCTTTATCGTAGCTTTTACGGTTTCGGTAATCATGGGAGAAATATAGTTCACGCTTTTTTCCTCATCAAGATAACCGATATAAAATCTGATTGCCTTTTCAATAAACTCACTCTGTGACTTGCAGTTGTCGTTTTTGAAATGATTTTCCACATCTTTAAGCGTTTCTGGATATGCCCATAGCGGAAATTTCACTTTATTCTGAAAACTCATATTTTTCACTTCAACTCCTAAAAAATGCCGTATTTACGCTGTTTTCTGCGGTTACAACACCTAAATTCCTAAAAGTCCGATTTTGCAACCCCTTTGCGTAAAACTTCATAAACCTTGTAAAATTGCGGTCGGCTTTGCCGTCCGCTGTAAGCGTGTCGGGGTCACAACCCCGACACTATAAATTGGAAACCAAAAAAATACGATTTTCCCTCAGAATCGGGCAGAATCAGGACTTTCACA
>JAIDNR010000145.1 GCA_029063695.1 Ruminococcus sp. | reverse complement strand
ATTTTAATTCTTGTCATTATTTTGACCTCCCTGAATTTCTATGGGTGCCCCGGCTTTTTTTGGTGCAATGAAGCAGTTTGCCGTACCGTCGGCTGTCATTATGAAAATATCGTCCACAGCAATTCCCGATTTTTTTGAAATATTTTTAACAAACTGTTCATTGAATCCGAGAGACTTCAAAGCAATCTGCATAACTTTACCGTCTGATACAATAACCTGCGGAGGGTCTGTATTTTCGGCAGTTATATTTAGGTCTTCTCTTGTCGGAACATCATTTTCCGGCTTTTTCATAACAGAAATGCTTCCTGTGGTTTCAACAATTGCAAACTGCACCTCTGATATATCAAAAATATCTCTGCCTCTTAGTGCAGTCATCAGGTCATCGACTGAAAGCCGCAGTTCACGCATTACATTTCTGTTGATTTTGCCGTTGCTGATTATAATTTTCGGACTTCCTGAAATGACTTTCCGAAGTTTCGGCATACGCAGTATAAGCCATGATACTATTACTTCAAAGCATACAAGCGACAGTATGGGCGTTACTCCGACTATCACGGGTATATCTGTATCTTCAAGAGGCAGAGTGGCTATATTTGAGACAAGTATCGTGATAACAAGTTCGGACGGCTGTAATTCTCCCAGCTGTCTTTTTCCCATTAACCGCACTGAGAAAACAACAAGTATATAAAGTATAAGCGAACGTATAATAATAATTGACATGGAAACACTCCTTTTTGTGATTATTATTTCATAGGAAAAATTTTTTATTCATGAATAATTCAGTAAAGCTGTGCAATAATATAGTCAGGCTTACGAAAGCTGAAAACGAAAAAGGAGTGTTTAGTTATGGATAACAAGCACAAGAATGACAGCATCAAATGTACCGTTTCACAGTGTCAGCACAACATGGTGACAGAGAACTACTGTTCACTCGGCTGTATTTCCGTCGGCACACACGAAAGCAACCCGACCGTACCCGAATGCACCGACTGCAACAGCTTTGTAAAGCGTACAGGCTGTTGTCAGTAAACAAAAAGGCGGAATTATTCCGCCGTACATATCAACAGTTTTTCAACAGAACGTTTGTGCATATCAGCCAAAATTAACATATAAATCCAGTCAAATCGGGAAATTTTTTTTTAATGCTTGCATTTTCTGCGGTTTTTTGTTATAATATATATTGAGCTGTTAATCAATAATTTTCCTAAGGAGGCTTTAATAATGTTTGACCAGACAATGACATTCAAAGTCAGCGGTGACAAAGAAGATGAAATCAGGAAGAATCTCAGAACAATCTATGATGCTCTTGTTGAAAAGGGATATAATCCGATAAATCAGATTGTAGGCTATATTCTCTCGGAAGACCCGACCTACATAACCACTTACAACAATGCGAGAAATCTTATCCGCCATATTGACCGTGACGAGCTTCTTCAGGTTCTTGTCAAGTCGTATCTTCAGGTTTGATTATATTAAACAAAAAAGGCAGACTGCGGAAGTCTGTCTTTTTTGAATTTCATATCTGTGATTTAATATAATTAAGGAACAAAGTTCATTTTCTGAAGAAGCGATTCCTGAAGTACCTGACTAAAATTAATTCCTCTTTCACAAGCGGCATCATTCAGCCATGCAGGAATAGTCAATGTCTTTTTCACGGCTTTTGCTTTATTCAGATATGCAGATAAATCAGCTGTAACATAAGAAGAAAAGCTGTTTAAATCAGTAACAATATCACGCAAATCGGAAGGCTTGGGGAGTGGATTTTTTTCTTCTAAAATAGCTAAGGAAAAAGCCTCTAAAGCTTCTTCGGCATTACAATATATTTCTTCTTTTGAACTTCCGAAAGACTGACAACCGGGTAAATCTGGGAATTCTACCCAATATTCACCATCTTCTTCATGAAATAATGCAGGGTACATGATTTTCATAGAAATCCTCCTTTGAATCAACGTGCGGAGCTTATTTAAGCCCCGTACGTTTCATGATAGCATTAAGCAGTCCTGCTGGCACATCTTTTCCGTGAACAGGAACAGTTTCCATCTGATTTCCTTTTTTCAGAATGTGATGGCTTCCATGTACTCTTATTTCTGTCCAGCCGTCCTGCTTAAGACTTTTTAAAAGGTCTTTATCTTTCATGGATTGACCTCCTTATATATATGATAGCACGTATGCACGTATTTGTCAAGTGGTTTTTGATATTTTTCAGAAAGTGATTAATGAAAGGCAGACTGTGGAAGTCTGTCTTTTTTATTTTTCGACTATAACTATTAGTTTATTTAACTTCCTTTTAGTT
>JAIDNR010000144.1 GCA_029063695.1 Ruminococcus sp. | reverse complement strand
GTATATGAACTTCCGAAATGTAATGAAAAGCCCTCACTTATGCAATTTTTTTCTAATTTTAGATGTCTTAATTTACAATGTGATGAAATAAAAACGTCGTATATCTTTAAAGAAGCCACAGAAGTTGATTTCTGTACTGCTCCTTCTTTAACACCATATATTTGCCCTCATTGTGGTGCTCCAGTTCGACTTAGTAAAAAAGGAACTTATTATTGTTTCGATTTTTGCGGAATGACATTTCATAAATTATTTGGAGTAACTCTTAGTAAAGCCCAAGTCAGTGATCTTCTACAAGGGCAGTCAACAAACTACACTGGTAAAAACGACGAAGAGTGTATTGCATATCCTGAGCCAATTCAAAACACTTATAATGGACATACTAATTACAGGTGGAAAAGCAGAAGGTGCTAACACATCAAGGCTGAATGGCAGTAATTGAAAAGCATCTGGACGTGTAGGGAGTGTGAAAAAATGAAAATGTATAATGCTCGGTGCAGACGGAGAAATCTATCTGTCCGAAACACCGGGAGAACTTGGCGGCAACGGAAAGATGAAGATTTACGGTCGGCTGGATTGTGGAACTGCTCTGCGGTCAATGAAAACCTATCCGGGCGAATACCAAAAGTACCGTGTTTTCTTTGCAGACGAAAAGACTGCCCTCGCAGCAGGATACCGTCCTTGCGGAAACTGTCTGCGGAAGAAGTACAACGAATACATGGCTGATCCGGAAAAGTACAAAGAAAAATTTGGTTTATAAACACAAGCAGGCTGCGATCATTGATTGATCGCAGCCTGCTTTTTTCCTCGTAAAATAAGCCCTCTATACATTTTAACGAACACGGATAAAATTTAACGAACTAAACATGTTCGTTAAATTTTGCACCCACGCCCGTTCATCGCACCGACAACAGGTCAAAAAAATAAGACCTCATCGGTCTGACATTTGCAAAAAGCCCTGAAATAGCGCCTATTTGCGGTATTCCTTGTATCAATCTCGTAACTGCTTTATCGAGTATGGTGATTTCCTTGTGATCGTCAAAAATATCGTCACAGCCTTCTGCAAGCAGGATATTGACCATTAGCTTGATAATGTCTCTGCCCGTGTAGTGATCGCCAGCTTCGGCATTTTCAGAGAACCTACGAATCAAGTCCTCAAAAATATATCCCATCTTCACATTATCAATAGTCTGAGGATCAAGATCAAGCTCGGAGAAAGCCTTTACAACAGACAGCAAACGATTATTTTTATCCATTTTGTCAATCTGCTTGTCAAAGTCAAGGCTCTTGATGATGTCCTGCACATTTGCGGAAAAGCCCTCTATGTAATTTCTGAAATTAGCTGCGAGGTGATCGGGATCGTTGACAAGCTCCGAAAGAGAATATTCGCTTGTATTGAAGAATTGATACCCCGATACACGGCACATAGCCTTTGCAGGATAGGCAGGATTCTTCTTGTACTGATCCACAACAGCCTGTTTCGTATTCTCCAAAGCACATTCAAAGCGTCGGATAATTACCATAGGGATAATAACATCTTTGTACTTGTCACTCTGATATGTACCTCGTAGCTTATTGGCGATAGACCAGATGAAGTTGACCTCTGTTGAAACGTCAACAGGAGTATCGTCCCACATCACATCAATTTTATGTTCACTCATTTGTAAAACTCCTTTATATCGAAATCCGGTTTCAATCCCTCCGGAGAGACAATTTTCATTCTGCCTCCAAATTGGAATATCCAACCCCAAAAAGGCGGACTGATTTGTACAGTAACCTTAATTAGCAAATTGCCACCATCAGTATGCCTTATAGAAATTTTTTCACCAAACTTATCATAAACAACGCCAAGAAGATTAGGAGGAAATTCGAGCGTGACCGTCTCAGCCTGTCCATTGTACATCTTAAAAACTTGCTCCGTATAGCTTTCTGTTTTTCGTTTTCTGATGTGTACTTCCTCACAAATTTGCGTTTCTTCGACCTCAACCGTATCCATACGATCAATCCTGTAATTAGTACTTCCTTGATATTTCTGGCTATATGCTACAAGATAATAGTTATCTTCATTAAAGACAAGAGCAACGGGATCGGTAATGTATCGTTTCTTTTCTTTACGATAGGCACGATTCCCTTTTTCATCCAAATCAAAGTAATAAAAACTTATCTGTTTTTTCTGTCGAATAGCAAGCTCTATCTGTTCAATGTTCTCAAAGACACCCTCATTCGAGTGTTTGTGATTATTATAGAAAATGATATTGTCTCTTACAATTTCAGAACGCCTTATTCCTGAAAATGCAAGCAGTTTTTCTACAAGTTCTGCCGTTTTATTATCTGTAATGAAATTGGCAGCCTGAACAGCATCTATCAGTATTTTTAATTCAGCAAGTGAAAGAGAAACCTCGTCGATATAATATGCATTCTCTCTGCCAAGCTCTGTCTTGACAATATTAGCTCCGCTTTCAATCAACAATTCCATATCCTTGTAAAGTGTTCTTCGCTCACAGGATATATTAAGCCCATTAAGATAACCGATGATTTGACTTGTGGAAACAGGCTTGCTTGCTTCGGACTCAGACCTCAAAAACTCCATTATTCGGAGCAATTTGATTTTCTGATTATTCTCACCCATAAACTTACGCCCCTTACATACAACATCTTAACTTATATTATAGCACATTACAATACATTTGTCAATATTAAAAGTCGTCTTTTTGCGACACCACCATTCATAAAAAGCGACATAAAGGAAAAGGCTACCATAAGTTTTATGACAGCCTTAACTTTGAATCCAGTGGGTTCAAAGTTAAACCACACAGACAAGTCGTATGATAATATATTGTTCTCAGACGTAAAGTATTTCAATTCCCAGCTCTTTTGCCGTATCTACAGTATCCAGACAATCTTATTTCGTGCCAAATACATAAAGAAGATCGCTGTTTGGGATCATATAGTCATCAGTTTCCTAGTAGCATTTGGTGGGAATATTATGATGTGTTACAATAAAACTTGACACAAACCTGAAAGAAAAATATAATAAAAGCAAAGGAGAGTATCAAGAATGGGAACAGGAAGAAAGTATGATGTGTTTCGTTTTTCGTTGACAGATGAAGGCTAATATCCTCAGAAAATAAAAAAAGCACCACAGCATAACGTCTTAATTACTGATATACTACCCTCTAATCTAATATCCGTTTAAAGAGGAAAGATCCAACAATTCAAAATTAAAAGACAAGAGAGAAGAAAGCTGATCAAAACACATGACATGAAGTGAATTAATAAACTGTTCAATAGCATGGAAAAAATCCTGAAAACAATGATAGTATTTGTTAGCAAGAACATTTTTACGAAGGAATTTCCAGAGTCTTTCAATCAGGTTTAGATTTGGTGAATAAGGTGGCAAAAAGATTAGATTGATGTTCAATTGCTCCGCTTTTTGCTTCACTTTTTTGCACCTTTGATAAGCAGCATTATCCAGAATCACATAAATAAATTCATCAGGATATTTCTTTCTCAGTTTCTCCAGACCGTCACATACGCTGTCGGAATTTAAGTAAGAATCATTCATTACATTTATGGTTTCATATGTTACTGCATTCATAAATCCAAGAAGATTTACATGTCTTATACCATATGCAGACGGAATACATTTTCTTTCTTTACACCGGCAGTATCCACCCTGATATCCGTATGTCAGATGCAATCTATCAGCGAAAAACACATGAATTAAGCCGTTTTTCGCCATATCAAGCAGAGGAAGAAGAATGTTTTCCGGAAAATACAATTGTACTTTTAAATTGGCTTTTGCCGGTATGCTTTTTGACTTTTTGTACGAATATCCTTTGCTTTAAGACACTTCCGTACCAGAGTGGCTGTAATTTTTATGTTGAATTTTTCATGGATTTTTCTGACTGCATCCGGAACATCTTTAGGTGGATTCTCATTAAAGTATGCTTCCAGTTCATCAGAAATCTGCTCCAGATGGTTTATTCGTTTTCCCCTTTTACATTGATAAATTGCATCCGTTCCCATTGTTTGATACAGTTTCAGTATCCTGTCTATCGTTTTTGCATCATGCCCTGTTTTTTCGCACAGTTCTTTCAACGTTTCAAAGCCCTGATTCGCATAATACAATATTCTCGCCTGTCTTCTAATTGAATCATTTTTTCCCCATTCCATTTCATAATGAACGAGTGCTTCTTCTTTTATATTCAGTTATATTTTGATTTTCCTCTTGGTTGCCATTTTTATTACCCTCATCTATTATATCTCTTTTTAATGGAGATTGCAATAGATGAAAGTATAAAAAATAATTTAGGTTTCAAAAACAATTTACAGTTAAACCAGTTTAACAAAACACTATAAATAACATAATAACAATCAATGACATTCAGCGTAAAATTGAAGAAATTTTCCGGCGTAGCTGTACGGTAGCTGTATTTTCGGAAAATTTTGAAAAAAATAAAAAAGACTCAGATTCGGAATTTCCCGATTCTAAGCCTTTCGCAATTGTCAAGTTGAGACCAAATGGCTTTTTTTGAAAACTTCAATTTTACGCCTGTTTTTAACCGATATATTTTTATTTGAATGATACTCGCAATTCAGCATCACATTATCTGCATCCCAAAACTTTCATCCTGATCCTCATTTTCATCGTTCTGCTGATTCATATGGTTCTGATTTTCTTCAGATATGATTTCATCAAGAGTATGTCCTTTCTTCATGCAGACAAAAGCACCGTCAACAAATTTTCCGTTATATTCTTCTGCGATATATCTGCCAAAGTTTTCATAGTCAATGAAATTTTCCAAAGCCGACGGAACAGAATAACTATGACTGTTATTTACAAAATGTCGTACAATACCACCGTAATCCTCAACACCCTCAATCACTGTAAACAGGTCAAGGTTTCTGGCAAGAGATGCCAGTGAAACAGCATCTCCGACACCTGAATATTCCGATACATGAGTAAGTTTATCCAAATCAATATCAGCATTATTTACTGCTCCGGCAAGTGTATTTATATCATAAATACTTTCTTTTTCAGCAAGTTCACACATCCGTCTGAACCAATCAGGATTATCCACATTAAAATCCTCTATGATAATGTTCACATCATCGGGATTTTCCGCACCGAGTCGTCCGAACACCTTGGTTATTGCTTCATTCTCACAGGGCATATACAGATATTCCGTTCTGCCTCCATACTCTGCCCTTGCAATAAACAGCACATCCGCATCATACAGATACGGAGGAAACACCTGACCGTCGTATTCTTCCGAAAATGGAATATCCTCATTGACGAAAAGCAAACCATGATCCATACATATACCCTCACCGGACTGTATCAGCTTCCGACCAATCTCGGCATACTTTGGATTATCTTCATCATGGGCAGGAATACATCCGTCACGGTTCATCAAATACTCCCTGCCGATTCTGCCCATATCGCTGACATCCCGAATCAGCGTGTATCTATGAAGATTAAAAGTCAAATTGATGAGGTCAGGCAGTTCCATAAAAGATTCATGCTTCATTGCCTCGAAGTACTGATTTTCCTCACTTTCACAAAAACTGTCGAATCGTTTTGCAAGGTAGTTCAGTTCGTCAAGATTTACAAAACGGTCTTTCAGGAAACCAAGTTCTTCAGGATATTTCACCTCTGTTACGAACAGCTCTGACGGAGTATCATTCAAGGCGTGAATTTCCATAAGTGCGGAAATCAGTTCCTTTTCCGAACATGGAAAACGAATACTTTTTAA
>JAIDNR010000143.1 GCA_029063695.1 Ruminococcus sp. | reverse complement strand
GGCGAGGACGTCTCTATTGAGACAGCTATTATCGTAGGTGAACTTTACCGCAATAACGGTGAATGGAAGTTTAATGCAATCGGAAGCGGGTTCTCAGGCGGTCTCGCTGCACTTTGCGGTAACTTCGGCGTAAATGTTTAATCTTAAATTTTAAAAAAGTGGGGTAATTTAAAATGGCAATCAGTTTACAGAAAGGTCAGAAAGTTGACCTTACAAAAGGAAATCCGAGTCTTTCCAGAATGCTTATCGGTCTCGGCTGGGATACAAATAAATATGACGGTTCAGCAGACTTTGACCTTGATGCTGCTGCATTTCTTCTCGGAGACAACGGAAAAGTTCCGAGCGATTCAGACTTTATCTTCTACAGCAATCTTCAGCATTCATCAGGTGCGGTTGTTCATACAGGCGACAACCTTACAGGTGAGGGCGAGGGTGACGATGAAGTTATAAAGGTTGACCTTAAGTCTGTTCCTGCAAATATCAGTAAAATTGCTTTTACTGTTACAATCTATGATGCTGATGTACGTGCACAGAATTTCGGACAGGTTTCCAATGCTTATATCCGTATTGTTGATGAAACTACAGGTAATGAAATTATCCGTTATGACCTCGGCGAAGACTTCTCCATTGAAACTGCTGTTGTAGTCGGTGAACTCTACAAATATAACGGCGAATGGAAGTTCAACGCAATCGGAAGCGGATTCTCAGGCGGTCTTTATGCACTCTGTAAGAATTTTGGAGTTAATGTTTAAAATTAACTTCTGAATGGAGGAAAAAAGATTATGTCTGTTAGTTTACAGAAAGGGCAGAAAGTTGACCTCAGAAAAAGTGACGGCGGTACTTTGAGAAAAGTTGTAGTTGGACTTGGCTGGGACGAAGTGAAGAAAAAAGGACTTTTTGCCAAAAAAACTGCTAATATCGACTGTGATGCATCGGCTTTTCTTTGTGAGAATGGCAGAATTGTAAATGATAAGGATATTGTTTACTTTGGTAATTTAAAGCATAAAAGCAATGCGGTTCTCCACATGGGTGATAACCTTACAGGTGCGGGCGACGGTGACGACGAGCAGATTACTGTTGATTTGGTAAATCTTCCTGTAAATTATGACAAAATTATTTTTGTTGTGAATATTTACAGTGCGTCTGCACGCAAACAGCATTTCGGCATGATTGAAAATGCCTTTATCCGTATCTTTGATGCGGAAACAAATCAGGAGCTTTGTAGGTATAATCTTTCTGAAAATTATGATGGTATGACTGCTATGGTTTTCGGCGAAATGTACCGTTACAATGGCAACTGGAAATTCAATGCTATCGGACAGGCGACACAGGATGATACTGTCAGAGACCTTGCTAAAAGATTTGGCTGATATTATTCTGTAGTAAAGTTTGTAAAATAAGCATTTTTATTCAGGCATCGCCTTATGCATTTTTTACAGTTATGCAAAAGGCGGTGCTTTTTAATATGTGAAAGGGTGATATTATGGCTGATTTTAACAGACGACTGCCCGTCTATCTTCTTATTGACTGCTCAGGCTCAATGCGGGGTGAAAGAATTGAGGCAGTAAAACAGGGAATAAAATCCCTTGTTTCCGAATTGAAAAGTGACCCGCAGGCTCTTGAAACCGCATATCTTTCCGTGATAACTTTTTCGAGCAATGCAAAACAGGAAGAAAAACTTACTGAACTTATGCTCTTTAAAGAACCCGATTTAAAAGCAGAAGGTGCAACAATGTTTGGCAGGGCATTGGAACTTCTGATTAACTGTATCAATACTGAGGTACGCAAATCAACAAATACTCAGAAAGGTGACTGGAAGCCTCTTGTATTTATTCTTACTGACGGTGCACCTTCTGATATTCATGATTTTAAGCGGTGTGCGGAGATTCTCAAGAAAATGCCAATAGCAAATATTGTTGCCTGTGCCGCAGGTGCGGACGCAAAAACGGAGTACCTTAAAATGATTACAGATAATGTTCTTATGATGAATTCCTTGTCCGCAGGCGATATGGCTAAATTTTTTGCATGGGTATCAACTTCAATCAAGATGACATCTAATAAGGCTGATGTTTCCCCGAATGCATTTCCTGTTCCGCCTGATTCTAATGGATTTCAGCTTGTATAGTGAGGTTGTGGAATATGCCTGAGAATATTACCGATTATACTGCATCAATGTGGAAATATTTTCCTGTTTCCGAAAACGAACCCGAAATACTGCCGGAATATCTTGTAAAATCCGAAATATGCGGAAAAAGTACAGTAATTGCATCAAGAGTGCGTGGAAAAAAACATAAGCACGATGGTACAAACTGTGATGATTGGTTTGAAACTGCATCGGACGGTGATATTATATATATTGCTGTTGCAGACGGTGCAGGTTCAAAGAAATATTCGGGAATAGGTGCAAGAGAAGCCTGCCGGACTGTATGCGGTTATCTGAAATATACTTTTGAAAAATCAGTATTAAATGGACATATTATTTCCGATTTGTCGTCCGATTTGAAAGATGAAAAATGTATATCCGCCTGCAAAATACTTGCAAATATTGTTCAGGATTCCGTTAAAAAAGCTTATTCGGCAGTTGAAAGTGCATTTTATTCAAGAGTAACGGACAAATCATATTCCGAATGTCTGAGCAGAACATTGAATATCGACGATTTTTCGTCAACGCTTCTTGTTGCAGTTGTGATTCCGCTTGAAAGCGATGAAGTCAAAAAACTTGTCATTTCATGTCAGATAGGCGACGGAGCGATAGTTCTTGTCAATACGAATGAGACTTTTGAAAAGTCCGTGAAGCTTATGGGAAAATCAGACAGCGGTGATTTTTCGGGCGAAACCGATTTTCTTACTTCTGTAAATCTGCCTGAATCT
>JAIDNR010000142.1 GCA_029063695.1 Ruminococcus sp. | reverse complement strand
AGGCAGCGGCACACAGTCAAACATGAACGCAAATGAAGTCATTGCAAACAGAGGAAATGAAATTGCAGATTCAAAGCTTCTTCACCCGAATGATGATATTAACATGAGTCAGTCCTCTAATGATACATTCCCTACAGCTATGCACATTGCCGCTGTTATCTCTCTGGAAGATAAAGTTATTCCTGCTGTTGACGTTCTTATTGATACATTCAGGAGACTTGAGGAAGAAAATGAAGGTATTGTAAAAAGCGGACGTACTCACTTGCAGGACGCTACACCCATTAAGTTCTCTCAGGAAATAAGCGGCTGGAGAGCATCACTTGAAAAAGATAAGAAAATGATTCTTTCAGCCTGTGAAGAACTCAAAGAACTTGCACTCGGCGGTACTGCTGTAGGTACAGGACTTAATGCTCCTGTCGGATTCGCTGAAAAGTCTGCTGAAGCTATCAGTCAGCTTACAGGCAAGAATTTTATTACTGCACCGAACAAGTTCCATTCACTCACATCAAAGGACGAAATTGTATTCGCTCATGGTGCATTAAAAGCACTTGCCGCTGATATGATGAAGATAGCAAACGACGTAAGATGGCTTGCATCAGGTCCCCGTGACGGTCTCGGCGAAATATTTATTCCCGAAAACGAACCGGGTTCATCAATCATGCCCGGCAAGGTAAATCCTACACAGTGCGAACAGGTTACTATGGTAGCTGTTCAGATTATGGGAAATGACGTTGCTGTCGGTATGGCGGCATCTCAGGGCAACTTTGAACTTAATGTATTCATGCCCGTATGTGCATATAATTTCTTACAGTCCGCAAGACTTCTCGCTGAATCGATTATTTCATTCAACAAGAACTGTGCTGTCGGAATCAAGGCAAACACAGAAAAAATGCACCATAATCTTCACAATTCACTTATGCTTGTTACAGCACTCAATCCGTATATCGGATACGAAAATGCTGCAAAAACTGCTAAAAAGGCATTCAAGGACAATATTTCACTTAAAGAAGCGTGCGTTGAACTCGGATTCCTTACAGCAGAAAAATTCGACGAGGTATTCCACCCCGAACAGATGGTTTAAAATACTGAGAAAGGAAAATACCTATGCAAACTTTCACATATTATCCCGGCTGTACCCTGAGAACAAAGGCAAAGGATTTAGATACTTATGCACGTTCTTCCGCTGAAGCTCTGGGTATTGCCCTTGTTGAACCCGAAAACTGGCAGTGCTGCGGCGGTGCTTATACTACCGCAACAAATGAAGTCGCAACAAAGCTTTCAGCAGTAAGAACGCTCATGGCAGGAAAAGAATCCGAGGGACTTGTTACGGTCTGCTCCGCTTGTCACAATGTAATCAAGCAGACAAACTATGATATTTCCCGAAATGAATCAATGCAGAATAAAGTTAAGCAGTATCTCGGACTTGATGAAGCATACACGGGTGAAACAACTGTTTATCACTATCTTGAACTGCTCCGTGATGTTGTCGGATTTGACAATCTCAAAGCTAAGGTTGTGAATCCATTCAAGGGAAAGAAAATTGCTGCATATTACGGCTGTCTCCTGCTCCGTCCGTCAAAGGCACTTGCAATGGATAATCCAGAAAATCCGACTATTATGGAGGATTTCATAAAAGCAATCGGCGGTACTCCCGTAATTTACGCACAGCGTAATGAATGCTGCGGCGGATATATCACAATAGAAGACAAGGCACAGGCACAGAAAAGAAGTGCCGCTGTTATGGATTCCGCACAGAATATGGGTGCTGATATGATTATCACAGCCTGCCCTCTTTGCCTTTATAATTTAAAGAAAAATTCAGGTTCTGAAATGCCTGTTTACTACTTTACAGAACTTCTCGCCGAAGCTCTCGGATTAAAGGAGACTGCAAATGAATAAAAATCTGAAAAACTGGATTGACATTACAAGCGGTGTTAATGTCCGCAAATGTATGAGATGCGGAAAATGTTCAGCAACTTGTCCGTCTTATGACGAAATGGAATATCACCCTCATCAGTTTGTATATATGGTTGAAAAGGGTGATATTGAACCTCTGCTCAGTTCAGAATCACTTTATAAGTGCCTGACCTGCTTTGCGTGCGTTGAAAGATGTCCTCGTGGGGTTGAACCCGCAAAGGTTGTTGAAGCAGTACGTCTCACAGCCGTAAGAAAACAGGGAAACAATCATCTTATTCCCGACCGTATTCCTGAAATGCTTGATGATGATTTGCCGCAACAGGCAATTGTTACAGCGTTCAGAAAATATACCAAGTAAGGAGGAGCTGTCATGCAGAGAATAGGTGTTTTTGTCTGCCATTGCGGTACTAATATCGCCGCTACGGTTGACGTTAAAGCTGTTGCGGAAGCTCTCAGTCACGAGCCGGGCGTCGTAATCTCACAGGATTATCAGTATATGTGTTCGGAATCGGGACAGGATTTAGTTAAAAATGCTATCAAGGAACATAAGCTGACAGGTGTTGTTGTCTGCTCATGTTCACCAAGAATGCATGAAAATACATTCAGAAAAGCGGCTGCATCAGTTGGACTTAATCCGTATCTTGTTGAAATTGCAAATATCCGTGAGCAGTGTTCATGGATTCACAAGGATATTGCATCGGCTACAGATAAGGCTATAATACTCGGAAAAGCCGCAGTTGCAAAGGTTCACCTCAATACTCCGCTTACAGCAGGCGAAAGTCCTGTTGTAAAACGTGCATTGGTAATCGGCGGAGGAATTGCAGGTATACAGACTGCTCTTGATATTGCCGAAGCGGGATTCGACGTTGATATTGTAGAAAAAGAACCGACAATCGGCGGAAAAATGGCTCAAATTGACAAAACTTTCCCGACTCTTGACTGTGCCGCTTGTATTCTTACTCCTAAAATGGTTGAAGCTGCACAGAATGAACATATAACAATACATTCATTCAGCGAAGTAAGTGATGTAAAAGGATTCGTCGGCAATTTTACTGTTACTATCAAGAAAAAGACACGTTATGTTGATGAAACAAAATGCACAGGCTGCGGACTTTGTACAGAAAAATGTCCGATGAAAAAAGTTCCGAATGAATTTAATATGGGACTTGACAACAGAACTGCTGTATATATTCCGTTTGCACAGGCTGTACCGAAAGTTGCAACTATTGACCCGAATTATTGTATGATGCTGAAAAATGGAAAATGCGGAATATGCTCTAAAGTATGTTCAGCAGGTGCAATTGATTACAAGCAGACTGATAAATTCGTCGAGCAGAAATATGGTGCAATTGTAGTAGCAACCGGATTCAATCCTATTAAACTTGATAAGTACGATGAATTTGCATACAGCTATTGTCCCGATGTTGTGACTTCTCTTGAACTTGAAAGACTCATGAATGCCGCAGGACCTAACGGCGGTACACTTCTTCGTCCTTCAGATAAAACTCACCCTCATACAATCGTATTCGTGCAGTGTGTAGGTTCAAGATGCGATGACGGCAAGGGCAAGCAGTACTGTTCAAAAATCTGCTGTATGTATACAGCTAAACACGCAATGCTTATCCGTGAAAAATATCCCGATACAGAAGTATACGTATTCTATATAGATGTACGTACTCCCGGAAAGAACTTTGATGAGTTCTACCGCCGTGCAGTTGAACAGTATAACGTGCATTACATAAAGGGCATGGTTGGCAAGGTTACTCCCAAGTCAGACGGAAAAATTGATGTTCAGGCATCAGACCTGCTTTCAAATGAACAGCTTCACATCAATGCTGATATGGTTGTACTTGCGGCTGCAATCGAACCCGATAAGTCGGCTCGTCCGCTTGCAACAATGCTTACAACACAAATGGATACAAATGACTTCTTTACAGAAGCACACCCGAAACTCCGTCCTGTTGAATCGGCAACAGCAGGTATTTTCCTGTCTGGTGCTTGTCAAGGTCCTAAGGATATTCCAGAAACTGTAGCACAGGCAAGTGCGGCGGCTGCAAAGGCTATCGGACTTCTCTGCAAAAACAGTATCACCTGCAATCCCTGCGTTGCCCATTCAGATGAACTCATGTGCAACGGCTGTTCAGCGTGCGAAAAAGTATGTCCCTACGGTGCTATCACATATCAGGACAAGGAATTCAGAATGCCTGACAGAACTACTGCAATCCGCAGAGTTGCAAGCGTCAATCCTGCTGTATGTCAGGGCTGCGGAGCTTGTACCGTAGCTTGTCCGTCGGGAGCAATGGATTTGAACGGATTCTCAAATAGTCAGATTATGGCGGAGGTAGATGCAATATGCAAGTAAACGAAAATTTTGAGCCTGTAATAGTCGCATTCTGCTGTAACTGGTGTTCATATGCAGGTGCAGACTTATCAGGTACCAACAGACTTAACTATCCCTCAAATGTAAAAATAATAAGAGTGCCATGCTCATGCAGAGTCAACCCGATGTTTATACTCCGTGCATTCCAGAAAGGTGCGGACGGCGTAATCATATGTGGCTGTCACCCCGGAGACTGTCACTATACATCAGGCAACTATTTCACAAGAAGAAGAATCACACTTCTTTACAGTATGCTTGATTTTCTCGGAATTGAACGCAACAGAACTCGTCTTGAATGGGTTTCAGCCGCTGAGGGTGCAAAGTTCGCCGCAGTTATGAATCAGTTCGTTGAAGATGTAAAGAAATTAGGTCCTAACAGAAGATTGGAGGATTTACGATGCAGGAAGCAATAATCAGAAGAGCAAAGGAACTGCTCGCAGACGGCACTGTAAACCGTGTAATCGGCTGGAAAAGAGGCGAATTTGTATACGATATAACCCCTGCCGTTTTCACAACGGCTGAAGAAATCGATTCTGAATTTGTCTTTGATGATTTTACACAAGCCAACGTATCAAAGTATCTTGTCAAGGAATCAAGAAAAGACGGCAGAATACTTGCATTTCTCAAGCCGTGTGATACTTACAGTTTCAATCAGCTTGTAAAAGAGCATAGAATTATCCGTGAAAATGTCTATGTAATCGGCATTCCGGGAGGTCCTAAGCTTGATATTGAAAAAATAAAGGCTAAGGGAATCACAGGTATTCTCAACGTAAAGAACGATAATTATACTCTTAAAATCGAAACTCTTTACGGTGAAGAAACCATGCCTTTTTATGAGGCAATAAGCGGAAAATGTGCTGAATGCAAAAGTAAAAAGCACGTTGCTTATGATGAGCTTATCGGCGATGACGGCGAAGTACTTGAATCGAACCGCTTTGATATGGTAGAAAAACTCGAAAATATGACTGCTCAGGAACGCTATGACTTCTGGCGTGGTGAACTTTCAAAGTGCATCAGATGTAATGCCTGCCGAAACGTATGCCCTGCCTGCACCTGTGAAAACTGTGTATTTGACAATCCGAAATCAGGTATAGACAACAAAGCGGCGGCGGACAGCTTTGAGGAAAATATGTTCCATATTATCCGTGCTTTTCACGTTGCAGGAAGATGCACAGACTGCGGTGAATGTTCAAGAGTATGTCCGCAGAATATTCCGCTTCACTTACTTAACAGAAAGTTCATCAAGGATATAAATTCCCTTTACGGCGAATATCAGGCAGGTGCTGATACAACATCAAAAGCACCTCTCAATGACTATAAAACCGACGACTGTGAACCGTCAATCGTACATGAAAGAGGTGTTGAATAATGCTTAAAATATCTGCCGATAAATTAAACAGCCTGTTCGATGCGATTTCTGCAAAACAGTCCCTTTATATTCCCGTTGACCGTGAAGCAGGTTCTGCCGAATACAAGAAGTACGAAAGCGGAATGGAAATGAGTAAAGGACTTAATACAGTCCC
>JAIDNR010000141.1 GCA_029063695.1 Ruminococcus sp. | reverse complement strand
ATTTAACAAATCCCAGAAAACCGCATGAATATACGGAAACAACGGAAATTTCGCCGTTTCCGCCTGTCTGTGCATCGACCTGATAAGTAAATGTTTTACTTTCTGCTCTTGCAAGAGAAAGCTTATATATATTCTTTTCCTGACTGAAAACCTCACTTGCATATGTAGCAATCTGCACAATCCCGATTGGGAATATACCATTTTTTTCTACAGTTACTTTAACAGTAAGTCTGTTATTTTTTTTGACATATCCGTCACAATCAAAGGTTACTTTTATTCTTTTTCGGGCATAAAGTGCAAAAATCAGGGAAACAGCAGGTGGAATCAGAACAAATGCCGTAAGAATTACGCCTATTTCGCCGTCCATATAAAAAGTAAAGATATATAACAGAAAAATTACTGCAAGTGGTGATATAAGTGATACTATCTTCTTCATATTATCTTCCCATTGACGGCACGGGAACAGTATCAAGAATGTGTTTTACATATTCCTCAGATGTTCCAAATTCACTTTTTCCCTGCGGAGAAAGAATAATTCTGTGTGCCAGAACGGAAATTCCTGAAATTTTCACATCATCGGGCGTAGCATAATCTCTTTCATAGATATAAGCAAAAGCTTTTGCTGCCTTATAAAGTGCAATACTTCCACGCGGACTTATACCAAGAGATGTGTTTCTGTCGTTTCGTGTAGATGTTACAATGTCAATAACATACTGCTTTACCTGCTCAGTAACACGTATACGGCGGACTTCTTCCTGCATTTCAATTATTTCATCAACAGTTGCAGCAGCATTTTCTATATTATTAATCGGATTCTGCATTTCAGTTCTTTCAAGAATTTTAAGTTCCTCAGCAGGTTCGGGATAACCCATTGACAGCTTCATGAAAAATCTGTCCATCTGTGCTTCGGGAAGATGAAAAGTACCATAAGTTTCAATGGGATTTTGTGTTGCCATTACAAGAAACGGTTTTGGGAGTTTATGGGTTTCGCCGTCCATTGAAATCTGACGTTCTTCCATAGCTTCGAGAAGTGCAGACTGCACTTTCGGAGAGGCACGGTTAATTTCATCGGCGAGGAGAAAATTACATATAACAGCACCGTCACGGTAAATAAACTCACCTGATTTTGTATCAAGCATTGTAAAGCCTGCAATATCAGACGGCATAACGTCCGGAGTAAGCTGAATACGATTGAACTTTCCACCGACTGAACGAGAGAGAGCTGTAATAAGCTGAGTCTTACCTACGCCCGGCACGTCCTCCAAAAGTACGTGACCTTCACAAAGCATTGCGGCAATTAACTTTATAATTGTATCGTCCTTTCCGACGATTACCTTTTTGATTGAATCCGAAAGCACACTGATTTTACTGTTCATATATTTTACCTCAAAGGAACTGCAATTTTTCATTCTGTGAGAACTTACACTCATCACTTATTACATTATAACATAATTTTGTCAATATAGCAAGTCTTTTTTAAAAAAATCACCGTTTCTTTCCGAGTATTTCAAAAAGAAGCGATGATTCCGATAAAATTCAGGAATATTACTAATTTATAAGCCAAGAAAGCCATTTAATATCTGCGGTTTTTGACTTAAGAAAATCATGCAGAGTACAGATTCCATAAGCCGCAAATCCTGTCATAAGAATAAAATAAGGTATTGAATACTGTGATTTAGCCTCTGAAAGCAGATGATAAAGAAGTCCGCCGAGAATAATCAGAGGGAATATAAGTTTCAACATATCCTTATCTTTAAAGCAGACAAATATGCCAAAAAATACTGCCGCAAAAATAAACTGAGTATAAATATCCATACATCTTTCAACTGCGGGTCTGCCTTTTTCCCTGTCACACACCCAAGCTGAGATTTTCCCCTTGTCTCTGTACTGCAAACGTACAGTATTGTTCCACACACTCTGATATGTTGTCTCATTCCATTGAGATACGAATTTGTTATAATAGAAATCACGTGCATACTGCGGATTTTCCATGAAATATCTGATATGCTCCTTGATTTGCCCGATTGAAGCTTTACTTGTTTTTTCGGCATCAAAATCATTATTCTCAAATGTAGTAAGAGTTGCACCATAGTTATACCAACCCTGTGCAAGACCCGCCCAGACTGGTTCGCCCATACCCATTGAAATCCATGCAATATAGGGAATGGAATCACCGAGCTGCTGACCGCTGCGGTGTTCATAGAATGTCTTTACTGTCGGAGCAACTGACATTGAAAGACTTACGCACAGCACCATATACAGAAGACTGAACAGAACTTTTCTTACACTTCCAAGCTTTGTAAATGCAAGTATCATCATTGCAACAAGAACAATCATATTATTTGATTTTATCATTATAGCCATTGCAATACATACTGCCGAAATAATTGCATAAAAGATTTTGCTTTTTTTCAAAAACAGTATTTCAGTATAAACTGCCCACACTGCAAATGCAATTCCAGGAATAAGCCCATAGAGAAAACTACACGTAAGTATCGGCTGAATACTGAATAAAAGCAGGAAAAACGAAACTTGTGATACACGCTTATCGCTGAAAATCTCACTGTTTATCAGCAGCATACCAACATTTGTCAGTGCAAGAAGAACTACATTTAGAATCTGAAGAAATATAAGGTCTGTCACTTCACCGAAAATCAAAGCGATACGGATAAATATTTCATTGAAAAGAACATATCCAAGCTGATACGAATAATTGCGGAAATAGCGATTATCTTCAGCAAGTGGAGAATAATCGTCTTTTGCAAAACTGAGTGCTGCATTTGTGACATCAAGAGAATCCGATGTCGGAGAAACCTGTGAAGAACAGACCCATATAATTCCAAGTGCCATAGTCCACAGACTGATAAAAAGAACTTCTGCCCACAATGGTATTTTTTTCAGAAGCGGCATTATCCGAAAGCAAATCAGAAAACTCATTACAAGAAATATGACATTTACAATAAACCAGTCATTTCTATAACTTACCGTTTCAGGTTCAGGTGTCGTATCCATTCCTGTAGTATGAACAAGACTTACAGTTGTAAGAAAAAACATAAAAAGCATCATCAAAATATCAATAATGAAAACCGTTGCTTTTTCCGTAAACAAGAAAGTCTTATGAACAGTATCTTTTGATATTTTCATTTTGTCAAACCTCATTACCTCATTGTCGTAATAAATAAAGCAGCACTGAAAAATCAGCGCCGCTTTTACAAGTCAAATTACTTAATCATCTTAGCAACTTCGTCAGCGAGATTATCTTCCTTCTTTTCAACGCCTTCACCTCTCTCAAAGCGAACAACGTCTGTTACAGTGATTGTACCGCCGAGCTTTTTAGCTTCTGTGTCAACATATCCCTGAACTGTAAGCTTGTCGTCCTTGACGAAAGCCTGTTCAAGAAGGCAGTTTTCACTGTAGTACTTGCCAACCTTGCCCTCAGCAATCTTAGCCTTAACCTGTTCAGGTTTGCTTGCCATTTTCGGGTCTTCAGCCATCTGAGCAATAATAATTTCTCTCTCCTTGTCAATAACTTCCGCAGGAACATCTTCACGTTTAAGATAAGGAGCATTAAGAGCTGCGGACTGCATAGCTACATCCTTGCCGACAGAGGAAACCTGTTCTGCGGAAAGTTCGGTATCAAGCTTTACCATAACACCAATGCTTCCGCCGTTGTGGATATATGATGCAAGAACACCTTCCATTCTTACGAAACGACGGATAACGATGTTTTCTCTTATCTTCATGCCTGCAAGTTCTGTGAGAACGTCAGCAACTGTAGATGTGCCGCCGCTGATTGTTTCAGCTTTAAGAGCTTCAACGTCAGCAGGATTCTTTTCAATGATTGTATTAGCAACTGCATTTACAAAGTTCTTGATGTCATCTGTATTTGCAGCAAAGTCTGTTTCTGTATTTACTTCGAGAAGTACACCTACATTACCGTTTACAACGGCTGTAACAATACCCTCAGCAGCAGCACGACCGCTTTTCTTAGCCTGTGTAGCAAGACCTTTTTCTCTGAGGAATTCAATAGCCTTGTCCATATCGCCCTCATTTGCTTCGAGAGCCTTTTTGCAGTCCATCATACCAACACCTGTGGACTTCATGAGTTCTTTAATCTCAGCAACGGAAACCTTTCCCATTGTTAGTTACCTCCTAAAAATATATTATTATCCGCAAAAACCCGAATACAAAAAACGATTCGGGCTTTTGATTGTTTTTGATTATTCAGCCTGTGCTTCCTCAGGAACTTCCTCAGTAGGAACTTCTTCAGTCTCAACAGAATCATCGCCCTGTCTGCCTTCGATAACAGCATTTGCAATTGTACCTGCAATGAGCTTTACAGCACGGATAGCATCGTCATTACCGGGAATTACATAGTCAACGTCATCGGGGTCACAGTTTGTATCGACGATTGCAACAATCGGAATACCGAGTTTCTTAGCCTCAGCAACTGCAATCTTTTCCTTGCGTGGGTCAACGATAAAGAGAGCTGCCGGAAGCTTCTTCATTGACTTGATACCGCCGAGGAACTTTTCAAGTTTCTCTATTTCAAGATTGAGCTTAACAACTTCTTTCTTAGGAAGGAGGTCGAATGTACCATCATTTTCCATTGTATGGAGCTGTTCAAGTCTCTTGATTCTTGTCTGAATTGTCTTGAAGTTTGTGAGCATACCACCAAGCCATCTTGCATTGACATAGTGAGCACCTGCTCTTGTTGCTTCTTCCTTAACAGAATCGCCTGCCTGCTTCTTTGTACCTACGAAAAGAACTTCTCCGCCGTTTGCTGAAATATCACGAACGAACATATAAGCCTCTTCAAGCTTCTTGACTGTTTTCTGAAGGTCGATAATGTAGATGCCGTTTCTTTCTGTGAAGATATACGGTGCCATTTTTGGGTTCCAGCGTCTTGTCTGATGTCCGAAATGAACACCTGCTTCAAGAAGCTGTTTCATTGAAACTACTGCCATTATGGTAGTCCTCCTTAAATTGGTTTTTATTAATCCTCCGCAGAATTTAACTTACAGACAACGTTCAGGCGAACGCACCAGCCTATAAAAATACCTGCGTGCGAATTGTTTTAATATTATATCATATTATGACATTTTTTTCAATATGCTAATCAAATAATTTTTTAGGATTTTTTCTCTTTAAATTTGTGCATATCGTCAGTCCCATGCCGTCAACAAGAATAATATCATTTCCGATTACTTTTATTGAACTGCATGGAATTTCCGTATCGCTTTCACGACCAAAAAGCCCGAAAAATCTGTAACCACCGTAAATCAGCAGAGACAAGACTTCCGAGCTTTCGGTATCCATGCGTATATCGTCGATATATCCCAGTCTTTCACCTGTTTTCATGTCAATGACTTCCTTTGTTTTCAGTTCATCAAGACTGCATATCATACCACTCACCCCTTGATTATAAGGTTATGGCTTTACGCTTGGCTATTATTCTTTACTTCTTCTTTTTTGCAAGAACTGCTGATACAATCGCAATAATAACGGCAATTACACCGACGATAACAAGCGGTATTACCGGAAAATTATCGCCTGTAGCTGGTATCTGTGAAACAAGTGCAAGCATATTAATCATAATTTTGTCCTCCTGAAGTTTAATATCATAGGGTTTATTTCTGCTATAAATGCTATTGTACCACATTTCACACAATTTGTCAAATTTTTATTTGCTGTATAAGAAATTCCATACAAATCAATTTTCAAAATTCCAATGATTTTGCAACTTCGACCGTACTAAAATAATCAAAAATGAGGTTAAAGTCAAAATCAGCAATAGTAAGATTTTGACTTATCCATTAAGGGAGTATTGAAAGTGTCTATCGGAAACAAAATCAAGCGCGTCAGGAACTTGCGGACGGCATCATCACAACGGAAGAATATCTTGAACAGAAAATAAATTTTCCAAAAACTGCCGATAACTGCGGTAAGCACGAACCATCAAAGAAGTGGAAAGATTAAAATATACAACAAAAAGGTCTTACTGATAATTCAGCAAAACCTTTAATTTATACAGTATTCAAGACTTCATAACCGCCTGATATATGGAATAAACCCGATATATCCGCTGTTATCAATCTGTTATCAGAAACAGTATGTGTATGTCACAAATGTCGAAAAACAGGCATTTTCGGAGTGAATTTTATTATTCCCACTCAACAGTTCCAGGTGGTTTTGAAGTTATGTCGTATACAACACGATTAACGTGTTCAACTTCGTTGCAGATACGGTTTGATACACGGGCAAGTATATCGTATGGGATTTTAGCCCAGTCGGCAGTCATAAAATCATCGGTAGTAACGGCACGGATAGCAATAAGATGGTCATATGTACGGTGGTCACCCATAACTCCGACGGTGCGGACATTCGGAAGTACAGCAAAGAACTGCTTCAATTCGCTTTCAATACCGCTTTTACTGATTTCATCACGCAGAACGGCATCGGCTTCCTGCAATACTTTTATTTTATCTTCGGTAATTTCCCCGAGAATACGAACTCCGAGTCCAGGGCCAGGAAAAGGCTGTCTCCATACAAGTTCATGCGGAATACCGAGCTTTTCGCCGACTGCACGGACTTCATCTTTGAACAAATCTTTCAGAGGTTCAATAGTACCTGCAAACTGAATATCGGCAGGCATTTCAACCATATTGTGGTGAGTTTTTATGACATCTGTTTTTCCGTGACCTGCTTTATTGCCCTTGCCAGATTCGATTCTGTCGGGATAGATAGTACCCTGAGCGAAAAATCCGTCTGTACCCTGCTCACGGATTTTATCCCAAAAAACATTGTAGAATTCAGTACCGATAATTTTACGCTTGTCCTCAGGGTCAGTCACGCCTTTGAGAGCAGTAATAAATTTATCTTTGCAGTTCACACGGACAAAGTTCATATCAAAAAGACGTGTAAAAGTCTGTTCAACAAAATTGCCTTCATCTTTACGCATAAGACCCTGGTCAACGAAAACGCAGGTAAGCTGTTTTCCGACAGCACGTGAAAGCAGACCTGCCGCAACAGAAGAATCAACACCGCCCGAAAGACCGAGAATTACACGTTTACCGCCAATCTGTTCACGGAGCTGTGCAACAGTTGTATCAATAAAATCGTCCATTTTCCAGTCACCTGAAAAATTGCAGACTTCATAAAGGAAATTTCTGAGAATATTTTTTCCGTATTCACTGTGAGTAACTTCTGGGTGAAACTGTACGGCATACAGCTTTTTATCAGGATTTTCAAAAGCTGCGGCAGGACAGTCGTCTGATTTCGCAGTGACTTTGAATCCCTCAGGAAGCTTACTTACAAAATCGGTATGGCTCATCCAGACTATACTTTTTTCGGGAACTCCCTCAAAGAGCAGACCGCCTATCTGGGAAATTTCAATTTTGCCGTATTCGCTTTTTTCACAGCCTGATACTTCACCACCGAGAGTATAAGCCACGACCTGACAGCCATAGCATATACCAAGAATCGGTATACCAAGTTCAAAAATTTCTTTGGAAATATGCGGGGAACTTTCTTCATATACACTGTTCGGACCACCTGTAAAAATAATTCCCATAGGATTAAGAGACTTAATCTCTTCAATAGGTGTAGTATAGCTTTTTATTTCACAATAAACACCGCATTCACGCACACGTCTTGCGATAAGCTGATTATACTGTCCGCCGAAATCGATAACTATACAAAGCTGATTTGCCATAAAAACCTCCCTGATTTTATGTTATTTTATTATATAAAATCATTATATCATTTTTTTCGGGAAATTTCAATAGAACAAATAAAATTTTATGTTACAAATTACTAACAAAAATATTTGACATTCCGTGTGAAAAGTGGTATACTATAAATAATCGGATTTCGGGATTTATTCCGCAGTCGGATTTCTTGATAAAAACATTACGTTTTCGGGTAACAGAGATTTTCTTTGTTTTCGGTCAACAGCAATAAATCTGACTTTTTATGCCCGATATATCTCTGGGCATTTTTTTATTTTTGATATGACAAAAAATTTTAACTGCAACACAAAATATCCACTTTTCTTTGTACACGGCATGGGATTCCGTGACAGAAAAATATGCGGATACTGGGGAAGAATCCCAAAAGTTCTGCGTAAACACGGTGCCGAAATTTTTTTCGGATTTCAGGATGCCAACGGCTCAATTGAGGATAACTGTAAGATACTGAAAAAATCACTGCTGAAGTTCATTTCAGAAACAGGAGCAGAGAAAGTCAATATTATTGCCCATTCAAAAGGCGGAATTGAAGCAAGGTATCTGATTTCAACTATGGGACTTGGAAAATATATTGCATCTGTAACTACAATGAGTACACCGCATAACGGCTCAGTCACTATGGATAAGCTTATGAGACTTCCGAAAGTTCTTTTAAGAACGGGAAGCAGGATATTTGATGTTTTAATGAAAATATGCGGTGACGAAAACCCTCAGACCTATCGATGTCTTGAACAGCTTACAACACGGTTTATGGCGGATTTCAACAGGAAAAATCCCAATAATAAGAATATTTATTACAGAAGCTATGCCTTTAAAATGAAAAATCCACTGAGTGACGTTATAATGATGATACCATGTTTTGCTGTTATGCTTATGGACGGCGAAAGTGATGGTATGCTTACTCCGAAAGAAGTAGCATGGGGTGATTTCAAGGGAGTTTATACAGGTACAGGCAATCGTGGAATCTCTCATCCCGATGAAGTCGATTTGAGGCGTATGAAATTCAGCCGTAAAAATCCGCACAACAAAAATGAAATATCGGATATTCCCGAATTTTATCTGGAAATTATATCTGAACTGAAAGGTATGGGGTATTAATGGACGAAAAAAGAATAGCAGTCACGGCAATTGTTGTTGATGACCCGTCAGCAGTTGCAGAGGTTAACAGTGTACTGCATGATTACAATGACATTATTATCGGGCGTATGGGAATACCATACAGAGAGCGTGGAATATCGCTGATTTCTGTTGCACTTGACGCATCGCCCGACAAGATAAGCAGTCTTACCGGTCGCCTGGGACGTATCTCAGGCGTTTCCGTCAAGGCGGCTGTATCAAAAAAATAAAGTTTCTTTTGTGTTTGAACTTATGGAGATACATTAATGAGTAAAGAATACTGGGGATTTGAAAAAGAAACAGGCGGAACAGGATTTCTTGCAGGAGTTGTTGACGTTTTGTCTGATAATCTTGGAATGCTTCTTGATTTTCCCTATGCAATGGACGCTGATATTTTCTATGTAAAAGACAATGACATTTCTTTATTGAACAATTTGGTAAAAAACCGACTGCACTATTATAATGAAATATATTGCTGTAGTAAAATTGAAAAAAATAAAATAGATTCAATAAATTTTGACCTTGATAAACATGAGTTTGTTTCAAATGGAGTCCTTGCAGGTCAGATAAATTCTTATTCTTCAAGCAAAGAAGTATCTGAAAAAGTTGATGACTTTTTCAGAACATTAAACTGGTATCTGAATAAACCGCTTTATGTTTATTCGCCGAAGAAGCTGCCCGATAAAAACGTTAACGTTCTGGGTGGAATATATCTTTCTATGGCTTGGCACTATTTCTTTATATCTTATCATGACTATTTTGTGTTGTTTATATTCGGAACAACAGAATAAATGAAATAAATGGAGGAAAAAATTATGTATGATGTAAAATCCTTAAATGCTGAAGAATTTATCAGTCATGAAGAAATTCTTGAAACTCTTGAATATGCTGAAAAAAATAAGCACAACAAGGAACTTGTTGAGGAAATCCTTGAAAAAGCACGTCCGAAAAAGACAGGTCGTGGAGTTGAATGTGCAGGACTTTCACACCGTGATGCAAGTGTACTCCTTGCGTGTGATTTACCTGAAATGACTGAAAAAATCTATGCACTTGCAAACGAAATCAAGGAAAACTTCTACGGAGACAGAATTGTTATGTTCGCACCGCTTTACCTCTCGAATTACTGTGTAAACAAGTGCGTTTACTGTCCTTATCATATACAGAATAAAGAAATCCCACGTAAAAAACTCACTCAGGAAGAAGTTAAGCATGAAGTAATTGCTTTACAGGATATGGGTCACAAGAGACTTGCCATTGAAGCAGGTGAAGACCCTGTGAATAATCCGATTGAGTATATTCTGGAGTGCATAAAGACTATCTATTCAATCAAGCACAAAAACGGTGCTATCAGACGTGTTAATGTAAATATTGCCGCAACTACTGTTGAAAATTATAGGAAACTTAAAGAAGCAGGTATCGGAACGTATATTCTTTTTCAGGAAACTTATCACAAGGAAAGTTATGAAACTCTTCACCCCGCAGGACCAAAGCATAATTACGCATATCATACTGAGGCTATGGACAGAGCTATGGACGGCGGTATAGATGATGTAGGTCTCGGCGTACTTTTCGGACTGGACAAGTACAAGTATGAATTTGCAGGACTTCTTATGCACGCTGAACATCTTGAAGCCGTACACGGTGTAGGACCACATACAATAAGTGTTCCGAGACTCAAAAGAGCTGCTGATATTGACCCGACACAGTTTGATAACGGTATTGACGATGATACTTTCGCAAAGATTATCGCTTGTATCAGAATATCCGTTCCATACACAGGCATGATTATTTCCACAAGAGAGAACGAAAGCTGCCGTGAAAAGGTAATGAAACTGGGTATTTCACAGATTTCGGGCGGTTCAAGAACATCAGTCGGCGGTTATGCAGGATATTCCTCAGAGGAAAGACCGCATGATACAGAACAGTTCGACGTTTCCGACCAGCGTTCACTTGACGAAGTTGTAAAGTGGCTTATGAAAAGCGGTTATATTCCGTCATTCTGTACAGCCTGCTACCGTGAGGGACGTACAGGCGACAGATTTATGGCACTCTGCAAAGTAGGACAGATTCAGAACTGCTGTCACCCGAATGCCCTGCTTACCTTACAGGAGTATTTACAGGACTATGCAAGTCCTGAAACACGTAAAATCGGCGAGGAACTCATTGACCGTGAAATTCAGAAAGTACCAGACCCGAAACGCCGTGAGAAAGCACTTGGCTATCTCGAAAAAATAAGAAACGGCGAACGTGATTTCAGATTCTGATTGACAAATATGTGTAAATATGTTAAAATTATTGAGAAGTCTGCGGACTTCTCAATTTTATTATAAGGGGATTAAAAAATCATGAAAAAAATACTTGCAATGCTGATTGCAGTCACGGCAGTTTTCAGTATTTTTACAGCCTGCGGAACTGATGAATCCGAAAGTCCGTCAGATTTATCATCGGAAATTTCCAAAATTTTGGAAGATTTGTACGAACCAGAAGAAAATATCTCCGAAAACTCTGAAATACCGGAAATTATAACGACTGAGCAAACTTCGCAAAGTGAAACCGTAAGCAGCAATGATGAATATATAGAAGCATTCAACAGATTACGTGATGCAGTCCTCAGCTCAGATGAAGATGAATTTATAAAAAATGTACTTCCGTCCGCTGTTTATGAATCGATGAAATACGCAGGAATCCTCACTGAATTTGCCAAAGATGTATACCTAACAATAGATAACTATAATTTTGATTATGACAATATTGAAATTATCTCTGTTGAACCAGTTGATGATAAGTGGTCCAAAAGTATCAAAAAATTATACATATGTGAAATGTTCTGTCTCGCAGAAGATATTGATGATAATAAACTGGAAGAACTTAATGAACTTTTTGAGAACATAGAAAACACTGTTCATTTTGAATCATTTGACATAGTTACAATGAATATCAACGGTGAAGAAGCTAAAGTATGGTGCGGGTGACAGGACTTGAACCTGCATACCATAAGGCATTAGAACCTAAATCTAACGTGTCTGCCAATTTCACCACACCCGCATATTAAATTTTATTGTTGTTTTTGACTGCCGACAGGCGCAGTGGAATAATTCAAATGACGACGCGCAAACGAAAACTAACCTGTCTGCCAATTTCCACACAGGCGCATATTAAATT
>JAIDNR010000140.1 GCA_029063695.1 Ruminococcus sp. | reverse complement strand
GCGGAGTTACCCTCTGTCCCAGCAGTTCTTGAACAGCCGTCGGAAAGTCCATATTGTAGTAATACTGCATAAATTTTATCGCTCCGCCGCCGACCTGATTCTTATGGTCAAACCATCTTGAACCCGACATTGTAATGCTGTCATGCTTGCCTGAGCTGTCGTAATAAATCAGCTTGTATTCACGTCCTGCACGTTCAAGTCTCTCGCCTCGCATTCGCAGGAATTCCGTTAAATCTACGCTGTTTGCCGTTATTTTTTGTTCTTCTGTAAATGGGATATATGGCAATTTATCACGTCCATTCAAAATAAAAAGCGTCTGCATAATGCAAACGCTTTTTGTCATATTAAGTTTAAAACATTGTCATATCAACATCAGATATTTCCGGTTCATCTTCCTGTATTTCAAGAAGTGTCTGTAAAATATCATTGATATTTCCGTCATTAAGGACATTATCATAATGCTCCTCGAATTCGATAAGAGCGTCCTTTGCAAGCTGCTCCTGACCGATACATTCAGAAAGCATTTTCTCAAGATCATTTTCACCTGCTGCTCGTTTTATGAATTGCATTGAGTGTTCGGGAATTTTATCTGTACTATCGTAAAGATCAATAACAGCTTTTTCAATTTTTTCGTATGAAAGGGGATTCCCTTTCTTCTGATGCTCAAGCATAATTCCCACAATATCTGACATATCATGCTTATACTGTCTGCCGGACATGAGTTTCATTGCGATAAGATGTTCAGCTGAAACAGTTCGCACAGTAAGAATATTTGAAAATGTTCTGTAATACTTGGAAAACTGTCTGAGTTTAGGTGAATACGAGCTTGTTTTGGCGAAATCGGAATTTAGCCAGCCCTTTGGAAGTTCAAACATATCCCCGACCTTGTCAACAGCGTCCTTCATTGCAGATGATGCAATAATAAGCGCGTCTATGTCATAAGTCATATCTCTGAAACCGTAATTTGCAAGGATTGAAGCTCCACCTATAAGGATGATTTCCGCTGGCATTGCTTTTCCATTCAGTTTTCTGAACTCCTTTGCAAGCTGTTTTAAATACATATCAAGGGATTCCTTTGAAAATGCACAGCTGTTATACAACATTTCTGATCTCACTTTCCACGATATTAAATCGCATAAATTCGGGAATCGAATCATGGATACTCTTTTCAAGTATCGATCTGTCATTGTTCACATGTGAATCCAAAAGAATACTCGTGGGATAAACGACACTGACAAGCTTGCATTTACGCAGTTTATCATAATTGGTACAAAGCGGAATATCATTTATTCTGCTCAGATAATCCACCATTGCAAGAAGATAAAGGCTTTCAGCAAACCACTTTTTGTTGAAATACTGAATAATAAGTCCTGTTTTCAATGTTTCTACAATGAACTTTATATCGCCGATATCCTTGACTCTATGGCAGATATTGCTTTTGAACGCTTCAAATGATACTCTTTTTTCATCCATAACAATTCCCTCCTTCCTCTAAATCTATTATACTCCGATTCTCTCAAAAAGTAAAGTGCTTTTTAAAACTTTTTAAATATTTACAATACTCCAGATATACAGCGGAGCTGTCAGAGTAAAGATAAGACAGCCGAATAAAATTGCTGCTCCAGTCCATTCAATCTGACCATGTTTGCGATATTCCATATAAAGCGTACCAAGCTTTACAAACAGCAAAATCGCCAATATTACGTCAATTACTGGGAATATGACGTTATTTGTAACGGTCTTTATCTGACTTTTTGCAGAGTTCCATGTACTCTCAACAGCTCCGGCTACATCGCCCTCTGCGTGTGCGGACATCACCGCAAAATTGAGGAAAGTCACAACTGCCGCAAGCTCGCAGGCAAGCGCCCTTTTAATGTTCTTCTTCAAAATATCAGCCTCCTATCGTTTCTACAAGTTTACCCGTAAGGATAGTTCTTGCGTTCTGAAATTCGTATGAACAGGTAGACAGCGAAATAAAGCGGTCATTTTCGTAATACTCCATTTCACGGCTGACTACCGACAGATTTTCAACGTGTGGTATCCAGTCCGCTACAGACAGCGAGCCGTCATAAAGCTCATCATGCCAGTCAGCTTTCGCACAAGAGAAAAAATCTACCCTGTACACAGTTTCGGGAGTTGCAAGCCAGCCGTATTTATGACTGTCAAGGTATGCAGGATCGGGAAATTTCAGCACGCCTGCAAACATACTTCCATTCTTCATATTGTGTGCGTACACAATATTTATTGGATTCATAAAACGGTTCTCACACCGATTATCCAGAAACACAGAGCCTGCCTTGAGATAACTGCCGTCATATGCGTGACTGAGATAGTAGTCGTTATCATCGCTCTGCATGACCGGATAGCTGATAGAAGTATCTGGAATATACAGCCATCCGATGGCATCGGGATATGCGTTATTCAGCGACTGTGCTGAGTCGATAAGACTCTGACGAACATCATCGGGAAGAGTATCGGAAACCGCAATATTTTGCGGAATTTCAGCAGTCTCAATTGTTTGGGTACTGCCGATTGGAATTATCTCCGCCGCTGCTGTTTCGCCCATAAGTTCATCCGTAATGTCGTCGAGCTTTCCCTGAGATATCATTATCGGTTTGAACGGTTTAAGGTCGTTTTCAGAAATATTCTGAGCAATATCGTCCTTAAAATAGAGCAGTGCGCCTCCTAAAAGGAGGGCGGCTGAAACAGCCGCCATGATTCCGAGTTTCTTTTTCTTAGTCATTTTTCTCGTTCCTTTCGATAAAATCGGGGCATAATTCGGCGTATTTTCGCTCAATTTCAGCCTCTTTTTCACTTCTTTTTCTGCGCATAATTGAAACGATGATCATACCGCTAAGTCCCATAATGAGCATAATAATTGCGATAGGACTTCTGCCCATATCACCCGTTGGAGGAGACGAGGGAGTCCATGGCGTATTGGGAGTTTGGGGAGTTTTTTCTGGAATCTTCACAGCCTCGTCAACCATAACGATAAGAGGATTACCGTCCAAAGAAATCGCCGTGGTTTCGGAATTTTTTAATACTACAGAGCCATCGGCGAATACCTCAAATTCAATATCAGTTGCGATAACATAACCGTCGGGAGCAGCTACTTCCTTGAGTGTATAGCCGCCTGCAGGAAGATTTGCCACAACATGGTTTGCGCCGTCTGAAGTCCATTTTTCAACAGTTTCTCCGTCACTGTTGATAAGTTCCATTTCAGCTCCGATCAATTCATTTCCGTACACGTCCTGTTTACTTATCTCAACGGTTATAGGCTGATTAACTGCTGTAATTTTGATTACTTCTCCGTCCTCAGAAATTGTCACAGGATAGCTTTCATCGCTTAAAATGTAGCCTGTGGGAGCTTCTATCTCATGCACAATATATTCGCCGTAAGGAATATTTTCAAAGCCGAAGTTTCCGTCCTTATCGGACTCGTCTATCAGATAGGCATTTTCTGCTGTGAAGTCTGTTTCGTCAGCCTTGAAAAGTCCGAACATAGCCTTTTCAAGCGGTTCGTCATGTTCGTTGACCTTCTTACCGCTTACTGAACCATGCTTGATGTCGTTAATAAATGTACCGCAGTCGATGTCCACAGTAGTCATTTCCTGCCCCATATATTCAAAGTTAACAAGATACTTTTCGCCGTTTAAGATATAGTGTTCGTCCGATGCGATTTCCTGAACATAATAACGTCCGAAGGGTACTTTTTCAGCGATAACGGATTTCATATCTTCATCAAGTGTGACTTCGGTAATAAGTCCGTTTTCGGGAATCATGCTACCGTCAGCCGCAATGATCTCCTCGTCTGCGAACAGACCGAAGCGTACTGCCTTGTATTCGCCATTATCACCGATACCGAACATCTCGTCATGTTCCATAAACTTTTCAAGGCTGATCTCAACGCCCTGATAGTCGTTGTAGAATGAAGAATTTACAGTATCTCTGACTGCAATTTCCTGCCCTGCATAAACAAGTTCAATCGCTTGTATTTCGGGATTTTTCACATATCCATAAGGTGCAGAAACCTCCACAATTTCGTACTTTCCGAGGTAGAGCAGATCGCTTTCCGCATATCCGTTTTCATCGGTGACAAGCTCTGCCACAACATCGCCTGCATTGGCTCTGACAGTGCCGTCCGCTGTAATAATATCCTCGGCTACGATTACCTGAAATACGGCGTTTTCAAGCTCTTTTTCCTCGAAAATGGGAGTGTATTTTTTATTATTTTCGCTTACGGAATTGAAAATATCACCTGTTTTCTGAACAGAGATTCTTCCTTTCTGTGCAGTATTAAATTTCTCTACCACAACAGTTTTTTCTGTGCCGTCAATTGTAAAGGGTACAGGAGTTTTGTCCAGTACATAGCCGTTAGCGGACTGTACCTCATGAAGCTCATAGTCGCCGTAGGCAAGCTCGTTTGGAAGCATTAATGTTCCGGTTTCGTCAGTGTAAAAAGTATCAAGAGTCATTTCTGACGGATAGTTGATCTTCTGCGAAACATAGGCATTATTTGCACAATCCCAGACCATGAATCCGATTCCGGACACAGGAATTATATTGCCTGTTTCAGCGTCCTTTTTCACGATCTTAACGTATGAAGTGATAACTGCGTCGTTGATAAGGTAAAAATAGTCCTTTTCGTTTTCGCTGACAATTCCCTCAAAATCATCGATCCATTCGGTATTGTCCCAGCCTTTGGTCTGATGAACAACATACACGCCATAGGGGAGCAGCTTGGTTTCTGTAAAACCGGCTTCATCGCAGACAAGGCGATCACGCTCGGTTTCCTTTGCGTTTTCATAGCTGCCAGATGTCTTGAGATATACCTCAAATTCAGCTCCTTCTTCGGGAGTTTCGATCTGTGTTGTGCCGTCATCGGAATGTTTTATGATAGAGATCTTTCCCTTAATAACGTCCTCAGTAACGTCAACAGATACCATGTTTGATTCAATTGTGTAGTTCTTTGCTTCTGCACCAACAGGGTATACGGTTTCATCAAGAAGATAACCCTCGGACGGAGAAAGCTCCTGTAATGTGTAATTTCCGCATACGAATTCATCTGTGATGAAGTGTCCATTTTCGTCAGTAGTGTAAGTCGCAACACGTTTGCCGTCACGGTAAAGTCCATAAGTTGCTCCTGCGAGTGTTGCATCGCCCTGTGCGGTGATGTTCTCACTATCCTTCTTTACCACCTCTGCAGTGAACTTTTTCAGAACATTTTCAAAGGTAACATCAACTGTTGCGTCAGCGGTAAGGGTTGTTTTCTGATCGGCAGGAACAACGTATTTTATTGGTACATTCTTTTCTGAAATAGTGTAGGTGATTTTCTCGTTATTGTTGTCATATACGGGAATATCTGCAAGTATAGCAGTACCGTCATTACTTGTTATCAGCGTGTAAGTCTGACCACCGCCTGTTATCGTGAACTCTCTGTCGCCGTTTTCGCCGTCCTCGGACTGCTTGTTGATCTTAATGCTGCCCTTTTTTAATGTATTCTTAAAATCGACAGCCACGGTAAGATCGGCATTTCCATTTGTCAGCGTAATATTCTGAGCCTTTGGAGCTTCGTATCTTGTATCGACATTTATCTCCGAAACGCTGTATGAAATTGCGTTCTTTGCGCTGAGATCATACACTCTCAGACCGCTGAACTCAGCAATTCCGCTGTTATTTGTTTTAGCAGTCTTTGAATGCTCCTTGCCGTTTTCCGTCCATTTCACCTTGAATTCACGGTCAGAAACGATCCCGTCCTCCGCTGTTTTATTGATAGTAATTTTTCCGCTTGTGATGTCCTCCTGAACGTTGACGTTGGAATTTGCTTTGAGTGCGACAACATCATCGGACAGGTCATATCCTGTAGGCGCAGAAATTTCTTTGACATAATACTGCTTGTCGGGAAGAGTTATCGAACCCGTTCCGTCAGCGCCGATAGTTATTTCTCCGACCTTGTTTTTGCAGTCCTTATCGGTGTAAACGCCGTAAACAGCCTTTGAATTGTCGATAGGGCTTGTACCGTTGATTTTCACCGAATTATCAGTACTCAGCACCTTTGTGATACTGAATTTTACATCCGTTTTTGTAACACGAAAAGCGTACATATTCATCGCTGTAGACTGCTTGCCGTCGGTGCGGTTATTGATAACACAGCCTTGAGAACCGTTGGATTCGATTCGCCAGTGAGTACCGCCGTCACCCTTTCCGTCACCAACCGTCTTGCTGTTGATATAGCTTTCGTTTACGCCGATATTTCGCAGATAATTGATAACATCGTTACGGCTGTCAAACTCGCCCATGTATATCCACGAGTGATCCTCTCCTGCAAGATTATCAGCGATAACCACCGAACCGGGCGTAATAGTAGAGCCGTCTGCACACTCCCAGTACGGATGCTCCGTGGACTTTACATTTTTCTTCTCAACGTCGATTTTCGAGGTCACACCGCCGTATGAGATCGTGCAGTCATCGCTGACTGTGAGCCAGTGCATAGTATCCACGGGAACAGGATTATTCCACGAAAAACCGCTTGTTTTGTAGCCGAGGTGAGTCAGCGTGTAATAGACGAGTCCCGAACAGTCAACGCCCTGATTACGCACAAAATCGAGGGAAAGCGGACTATAGCTGCCCTGATAGTAAACTCCCGTATATCCTTTGAATCCCCAGCCATATGGTGATCCGAGAAGCTCCGCCGCCTGTGCGATAACGGTATCAGCACTCGGGTAAGCAGAATTTTCAGTTGTTGATACACTTGCTGCGTTTGCCGTGACCGTACCTCCGATAGAAGTGCCAATCATAGAAACAGCGCAGAGACCTGCCATAAGTCCTGCGCCTATCTTTCTTATTTTGTTTTTTAAACCAAACATTTCTTTCTCCTTTTTAATGCAAAAAATCCCCGAATAATCGGGGATTTATGAGCATTTTAATTTAATTCGTCATAGCTGTAATTGCTTAAAATATCGCCGTCAGCGACATGATTTCCATCAATGTCCACCACCTCCGTAAATCCGTAATTGTAGTCAAGAAAATAACCGCCCTGAGCATCCAGAATGTACCATATACCGCCGATTTCCACCGTATTTGCAACGTGACCGTACATCCCTGCATTGGTCCACACGATGTAACACGGCAGCCCGACATTCTGACACATTTCGTAGATCTGACAAGCGTAATTTACACAAGTTCCGCTGCCATTTTCACGCATATAACTGTAAATCTCCCACGCTTTTTCATAGTCGGTTTTCTGCGGTATATGGGGAATTTCCGTGATTGATGTTTCTGCCTGCACCGCCGTTGTCACGGAATCGACAGGCTCTTTTTCTTTTGCATTTTCACTAACCGTGACAGTTGTCTGAGATTCCGTTTTTGGTTGTGTTTCGGGGATTTCTGCTGTTACCTGTGCCGATTCTGCAGTTTCTTCGGAATCGGCAGAGCATTTTTCTTCTGCATTCTCACTAACCGTGACGGTTGTCTGAGATTCCGTATTTTTCGTCGATATATCAGCGATTTCCGAAGTTGTAGTGATCGGGGATATCATATCCGAACAGGTTGTTGTGACTTCGCATGATATTTCCCCGATTGTATTTGTTTCTGCGGTAATCTCTGATTTTCCGGTTACGATGTTTTCGGCTGTTTTACGCTGTTCTCCACAGCTTGTAAGCAGCGTCAGCAGTATCAGGATGGCAGTGATTTCTTTCATGGGATAAGCTCCTTTCGCTTTTTCTTCAGCATACCACAAAGGAACTTCCAAGTCCAGACTTTTCCCGAAAAATCGACCTTTCCGACAGTTTGAACAGCGGTTTTTATGGCATTTTACATATGAAAATCCCCCTTATATTTCAAGATCGTCCGTACACTCGTCCTGTACGGGGCACTCATCGCAGTTATCGTATTTACGACAGAATTTCTCGAATTTGTCCTCCTTATCGTCGTTCTCCGAGGGGAACATAGCAACCTCAAATTTCCCCGAATCTACAGTTATCGCAATATCTACTTCTGCGCCGTCCTCAAGGAAAACTCCAGGAATTTCGATGTTTCCATCATCGTTGACAAATCCTTTTGTGTAAACTGTATTCTTCATGATATTATACCTCCCGTATATTCATCTTCCAGAAACGACAGCTGATGATGCATATTCTGCCGTTCGTTTGTGTCGTAATTGCTGATAAAAAGCTCGCCGTAAGCCGCACCCTTTTCGTAACGCTGCCGCAGATTATCCACACGGCTCACGCTTTCAATGCGGATTCCGTCACGCTCCCACAGCTCCCGAATTTCAGGGCAATCGTTGTATGAAACGAGGAATTTTCCCTTTATTCCGGCAAGAGTTTCACATAGTCTGATATGGTCTTTGGCAGTAAATCCAACGTCCTTGTAGTAATTTTCAGTCGCAAAATACGGCGGATCGCAGTAGAAAAAGCTGACCGGACTATCGTAATGCTTTATCAGAACCTCAAAGTCCTGATTCTCAATTATTACTTTCTGTAAACGCCGTGAAGCCATATCTATCAGCGGAAAATCGCCCCATATCGAATGCGGCTGACTTGCAAAGCTGTCCAGCGTACTGCCGTAGCTGTAACGGATAAGCTGATAAAATCTCGCCGCCCTGTCGTAGTCGTGAAATCTCGGAAAGATACCTCTTTTGTGCAGATACGCTATCCATCTGAAGTCCTCACGGGAATTCAGAACATACCGCAATTTGTACTTCAGTTTTGCAGGATTATCACGAACACAGCGGTACAGATTCACCAGATTACTGTTGAAATCGTTGAACACCTCAATCTCATTTTGGGGAGATTTCCTGAACAGCACCCAGCCTGCGCCGCCGAAAACCTCGATATACTTCTCATAAAATGGAGGCATACGAATAATAACGTCATCACGGAGAGCCTTTTTTCCTCCCACCCATGACATAAAACTATTCATTTTTCCCCCTTTCCCCATTTTTCGGGAAACAGAAAAAGCCGTCTGACGTGGCATTTTCTGCTCCCGACAAACGGCTTTAAATAGTATTTTTTTCCTGAATACAGGCTTTTATCAATCCTTTCTTTTCGTTATAGCCTGCCGCATCGTTTACGGCACGGCACAGATCACGGTACTGCCTATCGGACAGCACGGACTTCGCTCTTTTCAGCATTGTGGTCACATCTCCGCTGATGATTACTTTTGATTTTTCAAACCTTTTTCTTGTCTGCATAATACCTCCCAAAACTCAAGATATTTTCATTTTCATCACTCCTTACGCATTGGAATTTGCCAATTTATAGCCGCTTTATTGCTCCAAGCTCATACTTAAGTCCTCGCACATTTCTTCCTCAGTGCAAGGTTCTTTTGCAAAAAATTCTTCCATAAGCGTTGTTTCGCCTGTGAAATTCGGGGTATTCTCATTATTTAGCGATATACAGCTATTTTCGCCCAATTCTATCGGCTCTCTGACGATTACCGAGCCTGCATGATTTACAGCAACGCTTTTTTCAAGAGCGCAAAAATTACCATTATCGTCATGCCTCAGATGATAACAGTGCAAACCTTTCGGGACATCTGCATCGGTCATTCTGCTGTTCGTGAACATTGCAGTCTGCCCCTCTATTTCGATCATCTCAAATTCCTCATCGGAAAAATTCACATAATCTGTACCGCTTGCATTCAGATACAACCCCCATTCCGAGGGATCGCTGTCCATTACACGGGCGGCGAACTCAATTCGCTCCCTGTTGTTTTCGGGATAGTATTCCTCTGTCCTTTCGCCGTCATAATAGACATACCGTCCGCAGTTCATGCCGATATGCGTTTAACTCCTCATCAAATTTCAGTAAATTCCTTGTAATTTCCACAACTACGTTAACCGTAATGGAATTTCCGGCTTGCTTGTATAACTGAGCGTCAGACATTCCTGTGGCTGCAACTTTTTCAAACTGAGACTTCTCATAACCCTGCAGTCGCCAGCACTCAACAGGCATGAGACGGCGAATCCTTCCTCTGTGAACAACTCCGTGACGGTCGGTCACGGTTATCGTAAACATCGGTTCGTTGGGATTTTTTATGCGTCTGCCGTTCTGTCGGGTAGTTTCCTTGAACGGATTGATTATCGCCCTCGGAGCTTCTTCAAGTACTCCCGAACGCTCGCCTTTGTGCGTTCCGTTCGTAATGCCCAAATCCATTCTTGTATTCAGACATCGGGCATTGTCCGTAATCTGCGGACTTTCATTCATATCAACAAAAACAGCGGAATGCTCGCCTTTATGGTGTGATATTCCGCTGTTCTGACGCGCTGTAATGCACCTCGCAGTTTCAGTGATTTTTGGATCTTCATTGTAATCAACCAGATACAGACCAGTTTTACCTCCTCTGCCGCCCGAACCGCTGCACTGCGTAACCGCCGTACCTTTTGTGGAATATACTCTCGAACCTTGACTTCCGCCGATTAACTGTTCAGGTTTTCTTTCCTTTCCATTTTCCGCATTGCCTCGTCCGAAAGATAATATTTCGGCGGGACATCTTCCTCCAAGATATCCGACAATGAACAGCCTTCGTCTTGACTGCGGTATTCCAAAGCCGGCAGAGTTAAGCACACGCCAGCATACGCTATACCCCAGTTCTGAAATTTTTTCAAGGATAATTCTGTAGCATTCTCCCTGCGATATCCCCAGCAGATTGGGTACGTTTTCAGCAATAAAATACTTGGGCCGCTTGACTTCAAGGATTTTGATATAGTTGAAAAACAAGTTTCCCCTATCGTCCTCAAAAGCGCGTCTGCGCCCTGCGACACTGAACGATTGGCAGCATGGGCCTCCAACGAGCAGATCAATATCCGGCATACTTCCGTAATCGATTTTTGTGATGTCCTCATAGAACACCTCGCTTTCTGTGGCATACAAAGCTCGGTAAGCCTTTTGAGCAAATTTATCTATTTCGCACCACCCGACGCACTCAAATCCGCCCACTTTTTCAAAAGCGGAGCGGAATGCTCCGATTCCTGCGAACGCTTCAAAATATTTTATCGTATTTCACCACATCCTTTCCTTTATTTTGTGATGCATCACCCCTTTGGTTTCAAATAAAACGTTTTAGCCTATAATTCGGACTTTCTTACATCATCATGCTGATTTCCGGTTCCTCCGATATCTCCTCGCTGTTTTCCATTTTTACCGAAATATCGGGCTGAAACGGAATATCAAGGTTACTCACCTCAACCGAGGCTATACCGTCCATTGTACTGAGCTTCTGCGCAACCGCATGGGACATCATATCTTTTACCTCATTAAAATCGCAGTCAAGATCCTTTAAAACATCATCGATTGTAAAATCCTTGTATCCACAACGAACAAAATTTGCGATCCTCTCTGCCATTTCATCTAACAAATTGCAGAGCTTCTTTTCACTATTTGTCAGCATTATTTCGGGATTATGATACTTTTCCACAAGTTTCTTTGCACTTGGGATATACTGTGCATATCGTGCGTAGGCTGTTCCTTCGGATTCAATCAGCAGACCGTCGCCCTGTTCCTCATCATAAATCAGCAGGCAGTGATAATTGTCATCACTGTCGCAGTACATAAGGTCTGCGTTCTTAGCAATCAGCTTGTTGTCACGCAGCGGATGTCTTTTCAAATCATCAAACTCAACATAGGAAACGGCTATCGCTTTCTCTACCACGCAGGATTTGGTTCGGAACTCCGACTCCTTTCGGATAAAATGTGCGTTGATTATCATTTTTTCACTCACTGATTTTACCTCCAATCGTTATGAGTTGTCCTCTTTAATAGTATAACTTCCACATTGCAATCACGTCCTTTCCCAGAAACTAAAAAAGACCGCTTTGTTTAACATCACTTTAATTCGTGACATTAGACAAAACGGTCTTTCAAAGTTTGTATATTATTTTTTGTATTAAAAAAGCAGATCCGGGATTATTTCTCCCGAATCTGCTTTGATTTTTCCAAATTTTCCCTTGCGAGGGTTCAATTCCCTCTACACCGTAAAAACGGCTAAAAAAC
>JAIDNR010000014.1:2052-5212 GCA_029063695.1 Ruminococcus sp. | reverse complement strand
CTTAAAAAGACTGCCGACGATACTATGATTTAAGGAGAATTCAAAAGAAGATTATCAAAGACGTACTATACATCGGCTGATTTCATGGGCGATACACCTGTTTTCAGATGCTCATGTCCAAGCAGACAGTTTCCTTGCAAACACAGTATAGCACTTATGTTTGACTGGCTCGCTGAAAAAGACTTTGAAGTCGGTGAAGTTCCCGAAGATATAGCGTCAAAGCGTAAAAAGATTGAAAATAAGGCGAAAAAAGCCGAGAGCGGTGAAACTCCAAAACCTAAAAAAACAAATAAATCGGCAGTCACCAAAAAACTAAAAAAACAACGTGAAGGTCTTGAACTGGCAGAAAGTTTTGTGAACGATATACTTTCCAGAGGAGTTTCGTCCATAAACAACGCATCATGTTTACAGTATCAGGCACTTGCAAAGCAGTTGGGAGACTATTATCTTCCTGAACCACAGGCTATAATGCTTGAAATTATTTCACTTGCTCAGAAAATTTCCAAAAAGCCCGACGACAGTCAGTTAAATAAGTTTACCGAATTATGTGTGAGACTTTCCGTATCAGTCCGCAAGAGTATGGACTACATTGACAAGAAGCTTGAAAGCGGTGAAGTTCTGCCAGAAGATAGTATTCTTTATGAAGCTATGGGCAATGTATGGAAACTCACTCAGCTTAAAGAAATAGGACTTTGCAAACAGAATGCCGAAATTATGCAGTTGTCTTTCAGTGTTATTGAGGACAGAATACATAATATGTACATTGATACTGCATACTGGATTGACCTGTCCGACGGTGAAATCTGCAAAACGGAAAATAAACGTCCTTTCAGGGCAATGGGATTTATAAAAGAAGAAGATTCATTTTTCGGTGTATATCATATTCCCGAATTATGTAATTATCCGGGTGGACTTAACAGGCGTGTCCGTTGGGAAAATGCAGATATAAGAAACAAGGAGCAGGCAAACTTTTCAAAAGTTATATCTTTTGCTGAAAAATCTTTGTCCGACGCAGTGAAAAAGGCTAAGAATGAACTTAAAAACACACTTTCAAATCCATGTGCGGCAATGCTCATAAAATACGACAGCATTGAATTTGCCAAAGACGGTCATGGTGTACTGAAACTCGGCGATGAAACAATTGCAATGAAATCAGGAGCAAATTATCCTGATGTTATTGACGTTCTGAAAATTGTCGGCTGTGATAAATATAACCGTGAGGACTGTGCAGTTATGGGTGAACTTTTCTATGACGTTTCCGACAGAAAAATCTATCTCTGTCCGCTTGCAGTCGTAACACCTGAAAAGATAATCAGACTTTGTTAAAAGGAGATACAAAAATGAATATAGCACTTTTTTATCAGCTCCGTGACAGACTTTGTTCGGCGGCTGTTGCAGGCTGTGACGTAATAAGCGAGGATTTCCGACTTAAACGTGCCGTTGAAGAATTTGAACCGCTTGCAAAAGCAAATAAAGTATTTGGCAGACTCTATGCGATGTGCGGTGAACTTTTTACGAGCGACAAACCTGCACCTCTTCTTGCAGACTGCATTGCACTTTGTGATGCACTTGCTGTTACTCAGGGTACTTTTAAGGACAGCAGTGAGACTTTTGAATCTGTGGGAGTTGTAAGCTGTGAGCCGTCCGAAATAAGATATTCGTCGCTTAAAAATGAACAGAATATTGAATCAAGAGACCCACGTGTTATAAACGAATATCTCGGTACTCTTAAAGCAAATACTTCCGAATATACAAAACAGTTCATTATGAATTTCGGCAGGGATTTAGTACCAATGCTCAAAGAAAGAGTTGACCTGACAAATCCGACAGAACACGGCATGATAGTGGAATATATCGGTATACTGGCAGGTGCGGACGAAAATGACTGGTATATCTCACTTATCGAAAATGAAGATAATCCGCCGGCTGTAAGATTACACGCTGTAAGCAATCTCGGATATGACAAATCAAATGCAGAGCGACTTCTTGAACTCTACAGAACAGAAAAAGCCAAAATAAAAGATGCAGCAGCACTGGCACTCGTTCAGCTTGATATTCCCGAATCCGAAATTATACTTAATAAAGTGGTATCAGGTAAATTCGCAAAGAAAAATGCCGAAATCATTTCGGTATCACGTAACAAAATTGCTGTTGATTTTGCTATAGATTATGCTGAAAAGTGGATTGAGCAAGAAAAAACAAAGGCAACCAAGATTGTATATGATTATGATTTAGTCGTGCCGATGCTCGCAAACAAGACCAATATTGAGGATATTCTGAATAAAATTGCTGAACATAACGGCAGTGAGAGTATTTCAAATGTACAGCTTTCGGAAATGCTTATTGCGAATTTAGGCAGGCATAAGGACGAGGAATATCGCACACTGATTGAAAATCTTTATAAGAGAAATCCCGATTGTTTCACTACGCTGTATCTGTTCATGATTATGACAGAGGACAGGGGAATTGAAATAACCGATTTGCCAGAATTGGTGGACAAATACCGTTATAATCTGCTTGAACCGCTTTATTTGATATGCTATGATAATGTTCATGAATGTTATATAATACCGCCGAGATTTTCGCAATATGAGCATTACAGTGATAAACTTGTCAAAAATATTCCTCTTGCAGACGATAAATTTGAAAAAATTCTTGACATGATTTCAGATACTTCTTATATGAAAAAGTCTTTGTTGAAGCTCAAGCTTACCAAGCGTAAATATTTCGACTATACTATTCGTACAGTACGTGGAGATGTTTATACAAACCAGTGCGTATTTTGGGCATATCGTGCTTTTGAACGTCTGTATGATAATGCACCACTTGATGATAAAAGCAAAATATGTTCTCTTGCAATTGCTTTTTATAAAGAATCAATGAAGTACTTCCCGAGAGACGATGTATTTAAGAGCCTTTGCAGATATGATGTGCAGTATATCAGGGAAAATCCTGATTTGGTTGAAAATATGATTATGTTCAAACTGGAACATTTTGATGAGTATGTCCGTGACACCTATTTTGACGAAATTCCGAGAGATTTGCTTGATGTTATAATCCCGAAGATTTATAAAAAGCTGAAAAATCCGCTTAAATCCGTGAAAATAAGCAATAGTGTTCTTTCAAGGCAGATACACGTTTTTGAGCGTTTTATGATAAA
>JAIDNR010000014.1:0-2042 GCA_029063695.1 Ruminococcus sp. | reverse complement strand
AACAAAGGCTATGACAAAGATATTATGAAATAATTTTTGAAAGGAAACAAGTAAAATGAGCGAAATATTAAGACTTCCTGCTGAAAAGCAGTTTCAGGCAGAAATTGATGCACTTATCGCAAACGAAAAATATCCAGTACCGACAGGCTGGAAGATGTCGCCGAAATCTATTCTTACATATATAATGGGTGGAAAATGCGGAGGAGTTGAAATTACTCCGAAATATATGGGCGAAAGACGTATTGTTGAAATCTGTATCGCAACACTCGTCACAGACCGTGCATTACTTCTCATAGGTGAACCGGGTACGGCTAAATCGTGGCTTTCAGAGCATCTCACAGCAGCTATAAACGGTGATTCATCGCTTGTTATACAGGGTACGGCAGGAACTACGGAAGAACAGATACGCTATTCATGGAACTATGCAATGCTCCTTGCAAAAGGACCTTCATTTGAATCACTTGTAAAAAGTCCTGTGTATACGGCTATGGAATGTGGTTCTATTGCACGTATCGAGGAAATTTCACGCTGTGCAAGCGAAGTACAGGACGCTTTAATCTCAATACTTTCAGAAAAGAGAATTACTATTCCTGAACTGGGAGAGGAAGTAGCCGCAAAGAAAGGATTTTCAGTCATCGCTACAGCAAATACGAGAGACAAGGGTGTTAATGAAATGTCATCTGCTCTGAAAAGACGTTTCAATATTGTTGTACTGCCAACGCCTGACGATATGGAGACTGAAATTGAAATCGTAAATACACGAGTTGCACAGCTTTCAAGGGATTTCGGTCTTAATTCAAAACTTCCAGAACGTTCATCTGTCGAAAAAGTTGTTACTGTATTCCGTGAACTCCGTGCCGGACAGACGCTTGACGGCAAGACTAAAATCAAGCCTACTACAGGTGTACTTTCATCGGCAGAAGCTATATCACTTCTTGTAAATTCAATGGCACTGGCAGGAAGTTTCGGAAGCGGTAAAGTGACAGATGCTGAACTTGCAAGTGCATTGCAGGGTGCTGTGGTAAAAGACGATACAAAGGACAAAGCCGTATGGACTGAGTATCTTGAAAATGTCATGCGTAAGAAAGGAAAAGATTTTTCCGCACTCTATGCAGAATGTAAGGAGATAAACAAGTAATGGTTGAATATTTCGGAGTAAGGCATCTTTCTCCGGCGTGTGGATTCTATGTTGAGCAGTTTCTTGACAAAGTTAAACCTGATATTGTGCTGATTGAGGGTGCGTATGATTTAAGCAGTCTCATACCGTCATTATGTTCGTTTAGAGCTGATATGCCTGCGGCGATTCTTGCATATACCGTTGAACCTCCCGTGCGTACCATAATGTATCCTTTTGCAGAATTTTCTCCCGAATACAGGGCAATGCTGTGGGCGAACAGAAATAATATACCCGTGCAGTTCTGTGACCTGCCGTCAAGCTGTTTACTCTGCAATGATGATGAAGATGATGAGTATGAAGACGGCAAATCAAAAGGCGAAAGCGTTTATGCGAGACTTGAAAAAATATCGGGTCTTGACAATGATACTTTCTGGGAATATCAGTTTGAACACTGTCAGAACTATGACGACTTTATTTCAGCCGTTGAGGAATACGGAAAATCCCTGCGTGAACTTTCGGAAAGCGATTCGCATAATGAACTGCGTGAATCGTTCATGCGAAAGATAATTCACGAAAGTGAACAGGATTACAATACGGTTGCGGTTATAACAGGTGCGTTCCATACGCATGGACTTAAAGATAAAGAATTTACAAAGGCTGATGAAAAACTTATAAAAAAACTCAGACAGACCGATACAAAAGCTACTCTTATGCCGTATTCTTATTACCGACTTTCATCACGCTCAGGATACGGAGCAGGAGCAAAAGCCCCTGCCTATTATGAGATTCTATGGCATAACAGAGTAAATGGTACTCTTTCAGATGCAAAAGTCGAATATCTTTCACGAATCGCTGCATATCAACGTAACAACGGATTTTCAGCATCATCAGCGGAAGTTATAGAAAGTGTACGTCTTGCTGAGAC
>JAIDNR010000139.1:10208-12539 GCA_029063695.1 Ruminococcus sp. | reverse complement strand
ATATTATAGAGAGGAGTATTTAAAATGACTGTATTTTTATGTGGTTTTATGGGCTGTGGTAAGACTACAGTCGGAAAACTTGCGGCAAAGAAGCTCGGCTGTAATTTTTATGATACCGACGAACTTATTGTAGAAAATCAGGGAATGAGCATTCCCGAAATATTCGCACAGAAAGGCGAACCGTATTTCAGGCAGATTGAGGCGGATATTGTGAAATCGATGTGCGGAAAGTCCGCTGTGATTTCATGTGGCGGCGGTGCTATGATTAATTCCGATACTGCAAAGGCTGTTGAGGATTCGGGAGAAAAGGTAGTTTTTCTTGATGTGGATTTCGATACCTGCTATGAGCGTATAAGCTGTGACAGCAACAGACCGATTGTTGTTAATAATACGAAAGAACAGCTTAAAGCAATTTTCGATGAGCGTCATGAAATTTACCTGAAAAATTCAACTGTACAGATTAAGGCAGACGGAAGTCCTGTTGAAGTTGCCGAGGAAGTCAGGAGAATTGTATGCTGATATATAATGCGAGACTTCTGACCATGACAGAAGATTATGAAATTCCTGTCGGCTGGCTTGAAACAGAGGGAAAAAAGATAAAAGCCGTCGGTGCGGGTATTCCGGAAAATATTCCTGAGGACAGTATAGATGCAAAAGGCGGAGTACTTCTTCCCGGCTTTATCGATGCACATACACATCTGGGTATAATTGAGGACGGTGTTGACTTTGAGGGTGACGACTGCAATGAATCAACTGACCCTTTTACTCCTGAAATGCGTGCAATTGACGGCATAAATCCGTTTGACAGATGTTTTGAAGAAGCACGTATGCGTGGAATCACAACTGTTGCATCGTCTCCGGGAAGTGCGAATGCGTGCGGCGGTGAAATCTGTGCAATAAAAACAGTCGGCAGACGTGTGGACGATATGCTGATAAAAAACTGCGGAATAAAATTTGCATTGGGCGAAAATCCGAAAAGAGTATACAATGACAGAGACGAAACACCTGTTACACGTATGGCAACGGTTGCTGTTATCCGTGACGGACTGTATAAATCACGCCGTTATGCTCATGATATGGACAGTTATTATTCAGACAGCGAAAACGGCGAACCGCCTGAGTATGATATTAAATGCGAAGCTCTCATGCCAATTCTTGAACGAAAGCAGAAAGCGTTTTTCCACTGTCACCGTGCGGACGATATATGCACGGCAATGAGAATAGCGAACGAATTTTCTCTTGATTTGGTTATCATTCATGGTACAGAGGGATATAAAATCGCTGATATTTTGGCAGATGAAGAAATTCCCGTAATATGCGGTCCTGTGATATGTGACAGATGTAAACCCGAAATGAGAGAGCTTGATATAAAAAATCCTGGTATACTTTGGAGTGAAGGCGTTAATATTGCAATATGCACCGACCATACGGTAGTACCGATACAGTATCTGCCTTTATCGGCACAGGTCTGTGCGAAAGGCGGAATCGGCTTTTATTCTCTTTATGAACTTATTACAATAAAGCCTGCCGAAATACTTGGCATAGATGACAGAGTGGGAAGTCTGGAAGCAGGCAAGGATGCCGATATACAGCTCTACAGGGCGATTGAACACCCTCTTGAGATTCTCTCTGCCATTACAGAACCTGTACTTGTAATGATTGACGGTGAAATCATAAGGAGAGATTTATGAATCCGATTTTCATAATACTTGCTTCTGCAATGCTTTCGGGCGGTGTTTCATATAAATACGAGACTTTAATGAACGGTACGGCGGTGATAACTTCTGTGACCATTCCAGACGGGATAACCGATATTTATATTCCCGAAGCAATTGACGGATATACTGTTGCAGGAATTGAAAGCTATGCATTTGCAGGACAGACTTCTGCCGAAAAAGCAGTGATTCCCGATACTGTTAATTATATAGGTGATGCTGCATTCATGGGCTGTACATCGCTGAAGGAAGTTACAGTAGGGGCAGGAGTAAAAGCACTTCCCGACGACTGTTTTTTTGCCTGTCCTGCACTTGAGAGCATAACGCTTCCCGATACACTTGAATCAATCGGAAATGAAACGTTTTTCGGCTGTTCCATACTTGATTTGTATATTCCTGAAAGTGTTTCAGCTATAGGTGCGAATGCTTTCGGAATGAATACTGACCCGCATTCAAATGAAACTATAAATATCTATGGTTTTCTTGTAAAAGGTGTTTCTGGAAGTTATGCGGAAACTTATTCCGCTGAAAATAATATTGACTTCATAGATATGAATAATTATAAAGCAGGTGATGTCAATGACGACGGCTTTATAGATTCATCTGATGCAAGCAG
>JAIDNR010000139.1:0-10108 GCA_029063695.1 Ruminococcus sp. | reverse complement strand
GACTTCATAGATATGAATAATTATAAAGCAGGTGATGTCAATGACGACGGCTTTATAGATTCATCTGATGCAAGCAGTATTCTTGCGGAATATTCAAGGGCATCAACTGGAATTGCACTTATGTTTACTAAAAAACAGAGTATAGTCGGCGATGTTAACGAAGACGGCTTTATAGATTCATCTGATGCAAGCAGAGTTCTTGAAATTTATGCTATGCATTCAACGGAGTTATAGAAATCTACAAAATATGACGCAAATAAACATTATTTTTCTCTATATCATTTTTTACGAAATACTTGACATAACGGCTGAAAATTGGTATGATAAAAGATAATATAATCGATAAGGAGGAAAAATATTATGCTTACTGATGACAAATTTCAGAAAGAGGGCTTGACTTTTGATGATGTACTCCTGATTCCCGCAAAATCAGAAGTTACTCCCAACATGATTAAGCTCGGCACAAATCTTACAAAAAATATCAGACTCAATACACCTGTTATGACTGCCGCTATGGATACTGTTACCGATTCACGTATGGCTATTGCTATTGCAAGAGAAGGCGGTATCGGTATTATTCACAAGAATATGTCAATTGAAAAGCAGGCTGAGGAAGTTGATAAGGTAAAGCGTTCCGAAAACGGCGTTATTGTTAACCCGTTCTCACTTACAGAGGACAGGCTTGTGAGAGATGCCGATGAACTTATGGGAAAATACAGGATTTCGGGTGTTCCGATTGTTGATTCGGATAACAGACTTGTCGGAATTATAACAAACCGTGATATGCGTTTTCTTACTGATTTCAGTCAGAAAATTTCTGCTGTCATGACAAAGGATAATCTTATTACTGCACCTGTTGGAACTAATCTTGAACAGGCACAGGAAATTCTCCGTTCACATAAAATAGAAAAACTTCCGATTGTAGATGATGATGGCTGTCTTAAAGGTCTTATTACAATCAAGGATATAGAAAAGGCTGTACAATTTCCAAATTCCGCCCGTGATTCAAGAGGAAGACTTCTTTGTGGTGCGGCTATCGGTGTAACGGCAAATGTGCTTGAAAGAGCAAAGGCTCTTATTGAGGCACAGGTTGATGTACTTGTGCTTGATTCGGCACATGGTCACAGTGCAAATATTCTTAAATGCCTGAGCATGGTTAAAGAAAATTTCCCAGATACTCCTGTGATTGCAGGAAATATTGCAACGGCAGAAGCAGCAGAGGATTTAATAAAAGCAGGTGCAGACTGTGTTAAAGTCGGAATAGGTCCCGGTTCAATCTGTACGACAAGAGTTGTTGCCGGTATCGGTGTTCCGCAGATTACCGCTGTATATGATGTTGCCTGTGTAGCTCAGAAATACGGTATTCCTGTAATTGCAGACGGGGGAATCAAGTATTCTGGTGATATTGTAAAGGCTCTTGCCGCAGGTGCAGACGTTGTAATGCTTGGTTCACTTCTCGCAGGCTGTGCGGAGGCTCCGGGTGAAACTGAAATCTATCAGGGCAGACAGTTCAAGGTTTACAGAGGAATGGGAAGTCTTGGAGCAATGGCTGAGGGTTCAACCGACAGATATTTTCAGGAAGGTGCAAAAAAGCTTGTTCCTGAGGGCGTTGAGGGTCGTGTTCCTTTCAAGGGTGCAGTTGCTGATACTATTTTCCAGCTTATCGGCGGAATCCGTGCAGGTATGGGCTACTGCGGCTGTGTTGATATTCCCACACTTCACGATAATGCAAAATTTGTGAGAATTACAGGTGCAGGACTTAAAGAATCCCATCCACATGATATTTATATCACAAAGGAAGCTCCGAACTATTCAACTCAGATATAATCTGATTTATAACAAAAATAACCTGCTCCGTGATTTTTTCGGAGCAGGTCTTTTTGATTACTTGTTTAAAGTGCCGTGTGAAAGCGATTTGAGATAAGCATTGATAAAGCCGTCAATATCGCCGTCCATGACCGCCTGAATATTGCCGTTTTCAAATCCTGTGCGATGGTCTTTTGCAAGAGTATACGGCATGAATACATATGAACGAATCTGTGAGCCCCATGCGATTTCACGCTGTACGCCTTTGATGTCCTCAATTTTTTCAAGGTGTTCTCTTTCCTTGATTTCCACAAGTTTTGAACGGAGCATTTTCATTGCATAGTCCTTGTTCTGATACTGGCTTCGCTGGGTCTGGCATGATACAACTATACCTGTCGGCTTATGGATAAGACGTACAGCAGAACTTGTTTTGTTTACTTTCTGTCCGCCTGCACCTGATGCACGGTATACTTCCATTTCAATATCTTCTTCGTGGATTTCAACTTCAATTGAATCGTCAATTTCGGGCATTACTTCCAGAGCAGCGAAAGAAGTATGTCTTCTGCCTGCGGCGTCAAACGGAGATACACGCACAAGACGGTGAACGCCAGATTCTGACTTCATATAGCCATATGCATTTTCTCCCTCAATAAGAATAGAGGCGGACTTCATTCCGGCGTCGTCGCCGTCAAGATAGTCCATAAGCGTTACTTTATAATTGTGACGTTCAGCCCACATATTGTACATTCTGTAGAGCATTTCCGCCCAGTCCTGAGCCTCTGTACCGCCTGCTCCTGCATGGAATGTGAGAATAGCATTTGAATTGTCATATTCTCCTGTAAGAAGTGTGGAGAGTTTTTCGGCATCGAGCTTTTTCTTGAATGTTTCCGCTTCAGCTTTTATCTCATCAATTGAACTTTCGTCGTCTTCTTCAATGGAAAGTTCAATAAGTGTGATTGTATCTTCCAGAGAATCGTTAAGCTGATTGAATCTTTCTATTTTACGTTCAAGCGACTTTGTTTCCTGTAAAACTTTCTGAGAGTTTTCGAGGTCGTCCCAGAAACCTTCTTCGGCGGTTTGAGCATTTAGAAATTCAATACGTTCTTCAGCTCCTTTGATATTGAGAACATCGGCGAGTTCTTCCATTTCTTTTCGATAACCGACAAGTTCCAGTCTTAATTCATCAAGAATAATCATAGTTTTTTTCCTTTCATACAAAAGTCAGTCTGAATAATTTATAGTCTTAAATAATATTATATCACATTTTTTTAATTACTGCAACGGTTTTTTCGGAATTTCTATTGCAAAAATGCATAAATTATGATAGAATAGATATAGATATTTATATTACAGCTGAATGAGGAGATGATTTTTTGGACGCATCACAATATAAATGCCCGAATTGCAGTGCGGAACTTGTGTTCAATCCTGAAACACAGGAACTGAACTGCGAATACTGCCGAAGTTCTTTTGCTATGGAACGAATACGGCAGATTTATGCTGAAATGGAAACAGAAGTTCCTGCTCCCGAAACAGATGATTTTGAATCGCATACGAATTTATATCACTGTTCGTCCTGCGGTGCTGATATTATGGCTGATGACCTTACAACGGCAACTTTCTGTTATTACTGTCACAGCCCTGTTATACTTTCGGGACGACTTACAGGTGAATACAAGCCGAGCAAGGTTATAGGATTCAAAGTTACAAGGGAAAATGCACTTTCATCATTCAGACAGTGGTGCAGTTCAAAGCCTTTTATTCCGTCCGATTTCAAATCGGAACAGCAACTTGAAAAAATGACGGGACTTTATGTACCTTTCTGGATTGCAGACTGCGATGTTTCGGCTGATTATCAGGCTACAGGCAAAATAAAAAGAAGCTGGACTTCGGGAAGTTATCGTTATACCGAAACAAAAGAGTATGCAATTTCACGAAATGCAGAAATTTTTACGGACGGTATTCCTGCGGATGGCGAAAGCAAAATTGAGGATTTGCTTATGGAATCCATCGAGCCTTTTGACTATAATGAGCTGAAAGACTTCTCAATGTCCTATTTTACGGGCTTTTTTGCCGATAAATACGACGTTGACAAGGCAGGCGTTTTTCCACGTATAAGAGAAAGAGCAAATCAGGCGTGCCAGAATGTGATTCATAACAGCGTACATGGCTATAGTTCTGTTGTTGTACACAGAGAATCTTATAATATCAACCGTACAAAATGGCAGTATATTATGTTGCCTGTATGGTTCATGACTTATAATTACGGCGGTAAAGTATATGAATTTGCCCTGAACGGACAGACAGGAAAACTTGCAGGTACTCCGCCTCTCGATAAGAAAAAGCTTGGCTTGTTTTCCGCACTTTTCGGTCTTGTGATTGCTGTTATCGTATTCATGGGAGGGCAGTTCTTTATATGAAAAAAGTTTTAATCAGATTAGCTGTTACTTTTGGAATGCTCTTTGTGTTTGCAATAATCCGCATAGTTACAATGCCATCATTAATTACACCAACATACACAACAGTCGTTAATGCAAAATCGACAGAGAAAAGTGAAACCGTTAAAAAAAGCAATTATAATAATGATACTCCTGTAGACCCGTCGGAGTCGGGAATATCTGATACTTACGGTTTTTTTGACGATGATGAACTTGACGGACTAACAATGCTTGTTCAGAACAAGGCAGAAGAACTTGACATGAATATTTTTGTATTCATTGCAGGAAGTGAATACAGAATGAGCGACTATCAGACTGAAATATTTGCAGATGACACATATGATGAGATGTACGGCGAAGATACTGACGGTGTTTTCTATTTCATGGATTTCACAGGCGAAAAACCTGCCTATGATTACATATCAACAAGTGGAAAAGCTGTTCTTATGTATGAAAAGCATATACAGTCGATTCACGATGCCTGTCAGAATCTGCTGCCGCCGTCGGGACTTTCCGATTATTCGGAATATTCAAATGATGTTATAAATGCAGTAAGTCAGTTTTTAACTCAGCTTGATTATTATTACAATGAAAATCCGCACGGCTATTATTATGATAAATCTTCAGATAAATATTTTTACTATAAGGGCGATAATCTTGTGATTTCAAACAGTCCGCCTTTATCCGTTAGAATGAGACCATTGATATTTGCACTTCCTGTCGGAATTATTTCGGCAATTATCTTCTATTTTGCAACAAAAAGCAGGTATAAATTCAAGGCGTCTGCAAATCCTGCTGTTTATGTATCACATGAAGAAACGAGGTTTATAAATAAAGATGACAGATTTATCAGAACTTATACTACAAAAGAAAAGATTGAAACAAACAGCGGAGGAAGTCACGGCGGAGGCGGAGGAGGTCACAGCCACAGCGGAGGTCACGGCGGAGGCGGAAGTCACAGATAATCAACAGGAATTATGAATTGAGATTATTCTTAATTCAAATCAAATATAAAGGAGCAATCTATTATGTCAAATGAAAAAATCCCTTACAAAATCTATCTTTCAGAGGACGAACTCCCGAAACAGTGGTACAATGTCCGTGCAGATATGAAGAAAAAGCCTGCACCGCTTCTTAATCCGGCAACAGGCAGACCTGTTACTGCCGAGGAACTCGGTGCAGTTTTCTGTGACGAACTCGTTAAGCAGGAACTTGACGAAACTACGCCCTATATCGATATTCCTGAAGAAATACAGGAATTTTACAAGATGTACCGTCCTGCACCGCTTGTACGTGCATATTGTCTCGAAAAGGCTCTCGGAACTCCTGCAAAGATTTATTACAAGTTTGAGGGAAACAATACAAGCGGAAGTCACAAGCTCAATTCCGCAATTGCTCAGGCTTACTATGCAAAAAAGCAGGGACTTAAGGGCGTTACCACAGAAACAGGTGCGGGACAGTGGGGAACGGCTCTTTCAATGGCTTGTTCATACTTTGATTTGGACTGCAAAGTATATATGGTAAAAGTATCATATGAGCAGAAGCCTTTCAGACGTGAAGTTATGAGAACATATGGTGCGAGCATTACACCTTCTCCCTCAATGACGACAGAAGTCGGCAGAAAGATTCTTGCTGAATTTCCCGATACAAACGGAAGTCTCGGCTGTGCAATCTCAGAGGCTGTGGAAGCTGCCACAACAGCAGAGGGATACCGCTATGTACTCGGAAGTGTGCTTTCTCAGGTACTCCTTCATCAGACTGTTATCGGACTTGAAACAAAAACCGCTATGGATAAATACGGTATAAAGCCCGATGTGATTATCGGCTGTGCAGGCGGCGGCTCAAATCTCGGCGGACTTATTGCACCGTTCATGGGTGAAAAGCTGAGAGGTGAAGCAGATTACAGGATAATCGCCGTTGAACCTGCATCATGTCCGAGTCTTACAAGAGGTGTATACGCTTATGATTTCTGTGATACGGGAAAAGTTTGTCCGTTGCAGAAGATGTATACTCTCGGAAGCGGATTTATGCCGTCCGCTAACCATGCAGGCGGTCTGAGATACCACGGAATGAGTGCAATACTTTCTGAACTCTATGACCAGAAACTTATGGAGGCTGTTTCCGTCGAGCAGACGGCAGTATTTGAGGCTGCTCAGAAATTCGCAAGAATTGAGGGAATTTTACCCGCTCCCGAAAGCAGTCACGCTATCAAGGCTGCTATTGATGAAGCACTCAGATGCAAAGAAACAGGCGAAGAGAAAACAATTCTCTTTGGTCTTACAGGTACTGGTTACTTTGATATGTATGCTTATGCCGCTTACAATGATGGTACAATGAGCGACTATATTCCGACAGACGAAGAACTTGAGAAATCATTTGCAACACTGCCGAAAATCAATTGAACAGGGGTGCAGCTTTGGAAGATTATATAGAAGAGGATAAATACAGAGCGGAGATTTCAAGTCTTAACCGTGAGATATGCAGTCTCACGGAAAGACTGAATGAAAAAGAATATGTTGATAAGTTCAATCCGTTTGATAATCCGACTGAATACAAAGGATTCAGCGGAAACTATGCTAAAATTATTCCCGAACTTGAAAACCAAAATGTATGTATTCCTCTTGAACCCGATTATCAGGAAAGACGGAATCTCAGGCGTTTTTATTCAATAGGCGGCTGGAGTATGATTTTTCAGTTTGTCATGACAACAGCTTTGGCACGGCTTGCTTTAAATCTTATTCTTTTTATTCTGCATATGATTAGTCCGAATATGGATACAGGTATGCTGTATGATTACATGAGAGGTTCATCGATAGTAGTTTCGCTGAATATGCTTATTTATCTTGTATGCAATGTTCTTAACGCATTCATCGGAATGAAATGGGCAGGAATAAAACCCGTATCTGTTATAAATACAAAGAATTTCAGTTTCGGAAATGCTGTGCAGTACTGTATGGCGGCACTTTTCTTGTGGGTTATTGCAATATATGCGTCAAACGGCGTGAATGACATTCTTTCAAAATACGGATACAATACATTCATAGACCAGAGCGGAGTCGGAAAAACAGTTCTCGGAACTGTAATAATTACATTATATAACTGTGTTATAGCTCCGATTACTGAGGAATTGTTTTTCAGAGGAATGCTTCTTAAAGTATTTTCCAGAGCCAACCAGAGATTTGCGATTTTTTCAACGGCTGTATTTTTTGGTCTTGCACACGGTAATATACCACAGTTTCTGCTTGCTTTTCTGCTCGGAATTCTGCTTGCCAATATAACAATGAAACACAGTTCGATTATTCCTGCAATAACAGTTCATATATTTATTAATACTTTCTCAACTGTATTCGGATATCTCAGTGATGCAGAACCAGAAGTTCAGCAGGTTGCAATGCTTCTGCTTTTTGCGGCAGCAATTCTCGGAATGATAATGCTGCTTGTATTCCACGGTGAAAACAGGACTCCTTCAACCACTCCGAAACAGAGTACACGTGGACTGAGTGTTGCTCTGGGTTCAATTCCGTTCTGCATCTCATTTGTAATTCAGGTTATATATATGGTGTATATTCTTGGTTCAAACAGTTGAATATAAAAGTTGAATAAAAAAGGAGCTTTTTATAGCTCCTTTTTCACGTTCTGAATGTACGGTCAGTTATTCACTGAGAAGTTCATTATACTGCTCCATGGTAATCGGCAAATCGGACTGTTTAATTTTTTTAGCTTCTATAAGCTGAAGTGCTACGGCATCAGCACCTGTTACGCCGTCGCCCTGATTTACAATATCGGCATTAAGCTTACCCTGTTCCGAAAGAGCATATTCGTCGGGATTGCCCATATGCTGGATAATTGCAGTTGCATCGGCAATATCAACAGAACCGTCCTCATTTGCGTCTCCGATAAGTGTTTTTCCTATGGGTTCAGCAGTCGTTGTTGTATTTTCGTCGGGTTTGCCTGTAGTCGGTTTTTCAGGAATTTCCCTGCCCTCAATTATTGAATAGAATGCGGGTTTAGCCTTATAGTCGGCATCGAAAAGCAGAGGACATCTGTCTGCACGCCAGCTTCCGTCATCAGTAACACCCCATATAACAAGAGCTGAGATATTATCTTTGTGAGCATAGATAGAATCAACGATACCCTTATAATATTCAGCCTGAGCAGCAAAACTCTCATCTGTAGGATTTGTAGTTGTTGTTGCATCAAGTTCAGTAATCTGAATATCAAGACCGAGTTCGGAATATTTGTCAAGAGCCCTGTTGTATATATTTACAGCCGGGAAAGCGTCTGAGCCTGAACGTACATCAAGATGAGACTGCATACCGATACCGTCGATGAGACCTTTTTCTTTAAGGTCTGTAGCCATTTCACATACAGCTTTGATTTTGCCGTCCATATACTCGTTGAAGTCATTGTAATAGAGTTTACAGCCCTCAGGAGCATATTTTCTTGCAAATTCAAAGGCAGGTTCAATAAATGAGTTGTCACCGAAAACCTGAACCCATGCGGAATTACTTGAACCGCTCTGACCCTGTTCTCCTGCATTTCTCGGAGTACCGCCGTCTGTCCATGCTTCATTTACAACGTCGCAGGCATAGAAATCAATATCGGGATAAAGTTTAATAAGTTCCTCAAAATAAGCCTTGATGTAATTTTCCATACGTGCAAGCATTTTTTCTTTTGACACCCATTCGCCGTCGTTAGTGTATCCCTCTTTGAAGAACCAGTCAGGAGTTTGGCTGTGCCATACAAGAGTATGAATTCTTACAGGGATATTATTTTTCTGACAATAGTTAAGGAACGGCTTTGCTGCACTGAAAGAAATCTGCGGGACAGTATCATCGCCTGTTTCCTCGAAATAAGCCTGACAAGCGGACTGATTAAGCACAGCGTCGGGCTTCATTTCATTACCTGCTGTAAGACTTCCGCTGAAATGCTTTTCAATAAGTTCCATAGTAGCCTTTGAACTCAAATCATTAGGAGTAATAGCGTTACCTACTTTGAAAGCATCAGCAAAAACATCGCTGAGTGACGGAATATCCTGTTCGATTTCAACGGCAGGAGCTTTTTCAACGACAAAATCATCAACGAGTAAATCGTCAGTACCTCCCTCGAAGTAAACGAAAACGCCTGTCATTTCATCAGTAAAGCTAACTTTAGTCGGCTCAAGAGTCTGCCAGTCATTGCCGTTAAGGCTTGCAAGATTATGGTACGTTGTTTCGCCATCAGCATTTGTATACTGGAAGCTGAAAGTAGCACCTGTATAATACTTGCCCTTTACCTTTGCACTGATATAATATTCAGTAAAAGGCTCAAGCTTGTCATCAAGCTGAAAAGCAGGACCGTTCCATGATGATGAACGACCGCTTGCAAGGAGCGACTTGCTTCCGCTTACAGCTGATTCATCTGTTGTTGAAATGACAGTTGTATCATTTCCGCCTCTGTTTGTAAAAGCAGAAACATCATCATCTTCAAAATCAAATGAATAAATTACTGTTCCATTTGATGTGATTTCAGTAGTATCAATCGCACAAGCTGTTGGCATAGCAGAAATAGCCATAGCTGCCGCAAAAGTGCAGGCAGCAAATCTGTTGAAGTGTTTTTTCTTCATGATAATCATACCCTCCATGATTAAAATATGCATCTCTTATAATATCCACAAAAATAAATATTACCTATTTTAATATTAACACAAAATATTTATTCTGTCAATGTTAAATACACAAAAACCACAATTTTTGATAAGCGTCTACTTTTGACCGCAATTTTTAATAAAAAAGTGAACCTGAGAAATGAAATGCTCCCCATTTGTTAGACAATGTGGTATAATAGAAGTATACCAAAATAAAGTCTAACGAAAGGGGGCATTT
>JAIDNR010000138.1 GCA_029063695.1 Ruminococcus sp. | reverse complement strand
TCCTTATCATATTTAAAGAACGGAACATAACTTTCATATGAATCGTTATGATATTTTCTTACTTTAACACCCAGCATTTTTATGAGATGATAAAGTTCATTATCTTTATGACCTTCTGATTTAACATAGCTTAGTTTGCAGCCAATCCTGTTAAATTCAAGTCCGTATAAAAGCGCATAGCGTTTGAAGTTCTTGAACTCCATTTTGGATTTAAGAAATATCTGATAATTCTGCTCCAACGGCTCATAAGAATACTCAAAGAAATTAATATCCAACGGCCAAGGAAGGCATTCATCTTTGGCGGCACAGATATCTTTATCGCTAAGACAGCAGAAGTGATAACATGTTTTATCAGCTTTCTGCTTCGTACTTCTGAGGATATCTCCGTCTATCTGCTCAAAGTCTCTTACTATCCAATTCGCACCGTGAAGCAAAGAATCATCCTGACTAAGATAGAATGACATTGTTTGTTTAAGACAAGTAAACGTCCCCGTATCAGGAAGATCTATCTTATTTATTCTTGTGAGGAGTTTTGTTATAACTTCCTTCATCTCCTTGTCCATTGATTCCATATCCTGGGTTCTCTTGACAATAAAATCATGTATTCTTCTATAGAAACGATTAAAGTTATCTCCACCGTCACCAAAATCTTCAAAGAAGCCGATTATTATCTTATTAAGCTCTTCGAGAGCGCCTCTCAGATCATCTAAATCCTCTTTTTCAACATTAAGAAAGCCTATTCTCTGAAGTTTTTCTTCGTCAGGATTGACATATTTACGCAGTTTTTTCAAACCACGAATCACACCCTTCAGCGTTGTTTCCTTCTCAATATAGGATTCAACGATATTGAAAGTATTTAAAAGCTGACTATGTCTCTTTTCCTCAATAATACCAGATTCAAGACAATCCTTTATCAGTGACATCTCATCGACCTTGACACACATATTTTCGCTATCCCACATCTCCACTATCGCAACAAAGAAATGACCTATAGGATAATCAAGAAAATGACGTTCCCCAAATTGTTCAGGGAAATATGCTCTCAAGATATCATTGACCTTACCGGATGCAGAGTAAAGCTGTTCCGTCATATCCTGAAGTACAAGAGTCTTACCTCCCTTTTGTTTATTAGCTTTTCTTGCATTTTCAAACAATGCAGCACAGTATCCAGCAAATTCAGTTATATTCTCAAATTCAATCACTTCCAGCTTATCAAGTATGCCTGTTTTGACATCAAGCTCACCGTTGGACAATGTTCCGATATTGTCAGCAAGAGTATTGCAAGGGTAACTGTCTACCATAAGCGATATGGGCTTGAATTCAAGCTCTTTACTGAAAATAATTTTTTTATCAAACAGAGAATAAACGTTGAGCCATGTCTGGTATATAGTTTTATACTGTTCCTGGTAATTAAACAGCAGAACAACATTCTTATACTTCGCAATATCCTCGATAGCACACAGCATTGCAGGCGAAAATTGATGTATGCCATGAATTACTATAGTTTTCTTGTCAAGATTTTGGTACGGCTGATCCTTATGTTTATTATGTAAAGCATCAAGTATAAGTTCGTTGATATTCTCTTCTCCCAATACTCGTACAAACTTAAATACAGAATGCTCACGCTTGCTTATATATTTATAGATCTCAACAAGATATCTTTGATCGGTGTTTAAATGAAGAACATCAAAGCTATCAGCACTTAATCCCAGTTCCTTGAACAGTCTTATACACTTGACAAGTGATTTTGTATTATATTCAAGAGAACGCCTTGCATTTCCACTTTCATCATCATACATAGGAATATTATTGATAGCATTATCAACTTCCATGATCTGCTTGACACGGGTATTCTCGTCTTCCCAGTCAGCATAAAGTGAATTTAGCAGAATACGCATTGTAGTTAAATATCCGCCGTTTTTTAAATGAGGATAAACTTCTTCCAGTCCGTTGACCATGGTCTGAGAAACGCAGAAGTGAGCACAGTCCTTTATTTCATTCCAATATGATTCACGATTGATATCATAGGGATTAGAGTAGGTATATATTTTTATTCCCATATTTCTACATCTCCTTTAACAATCCTCCCCAATTAGGACCTTTTGAATCGAGGTTCTCAAACCATATGAAGTTATTGATTGCTCTTGTCATTGCAACATACAGTATTCTTGACTCTTCCATCATAGTTTCTTTTATTTCTGTCTGTACCTGGTAATATTCATTAAAGAACTGCTCACCATCATCAGAAATACAATATCCGATCTTTCCATTAATATAAGTTACTTCGATGCTGTTTCTGCTCATCTTGTCCATCTCTTCGTCAGTCCTCGGAAGGATAACAGTTCCGTACTCAAGTCCTTTGGATTTATGTACCGTAAGACATACAATTCTCACATCATTTGTATCAATGTTTATTTCACGTGATTTGGCTTCTGTTCCTGTCATTATATAAATACGAAGAGATTCATTTATTGAATCCAGTGTCAAGTAGCTTTTCTTGTTCATCCTCGACAATTCTTCAAATACAAGCTCATAATTTGCACGATAATACTCCTGCTTGTACTCCTCAGAATAAGATACCCACGGTTTGGTCGCCTCGTAAATAAGTCTCAGAGTTTTTAAAACAGGTTCATTCTGGATATCTCTTATCAATTCGCTCCATGTTTTTCCCATTGTTTCTGTATAAAACATATCCAGACAATTAATGAATATCTTTGTTTTTTCTTCTATAGACTTGCCTAATATTGAATGCATATCGAATTGAACGTTAACATTTCTTGAATGTATAAGGTCAAACAGATATGTTGGATTGTACGGATTACAAAGAGCAGCAGTCAGTCTGCATAAATCAATACTTGGCGGCAACCTGTAAAGATCACTGTTATTGTCGCTTTCCATAGCGACACCCCTGTTCTTAGCCTCTTTCAGTATCTCATCTATCTGATAATTCTTTCTTGCAAGCACAGCAATAGTACGTTCATTCTTAGAAAGAGTTTTCGTTTCCATCTCATGCTTAATCCTTTGTTTCTGCTGTTCTATTATCTCAAAAAGCTTATCATAATAATCAGATGCTTGTGTTTTTTCAGCCTGATAATATGGATGACGAATGACAAGTTCGTCTTCTGGAATACTGCTTGTTTTTACACCTGAAAGTACATCGAGTGCAGGTTCATACTGAAGCAAATTCTGTCTGCCCATGTAAGAGAATAAACCGGCGTACTTTTCAAGGAGTCTTTTATCACTCCTATAATTGATATTAAGAGCGAACGAAAGCCAGTTACCGTTATTACAGCCCATTTTCTCAAATGCTGTCATAGTAGCACCACGGAAGCGATAAATACTCTGTTTTAAGTCTCCAACAATAAAGAAGTTGAAGCCAAGCTTTTCCTGCATAGCGATAAATGCTGATATCTGGGCATCATCAGTATCCTGGAATTCATCGATAAATATATATTTATACTCAAAAAGATTTGTATTGAAGGCATCATTCGCTATACACTTGCTGAGATAAATCATATATTCCGACAGTGCAACAGAATTATTTTCAATAAGAAATTTAGAATATTCCTTCTCAGTTTCGATTACTACCTTTTCATATATTTTATTCAAATACGGTATCTGCTCGGGGGACGTCCCCCAAGCTTCCATATCTACTGTTTTTATATCGCAGCCTTTTTCGTATAATTTATTTGCTACATCAAGGAGACGTTTACGAAATTCCTCTATTCTCATCGGAAGTCTGTCATAGAAAATAGGATCATTTTCATTTTCTTCTTCAAGATACTCTGTGAAAAGGCGGTCGAATATCTTTTGCTTATCATATTTGCCGATGATGGTCGTGAAGTCAGTACCTATTCCAAGAGTTATAGCCGTATTTGAGATGATCTCCTTGGCAAAACTATGAATAGTGGAAATGCGCATCTTTTCGATATTGGTGACCATATCAAGATACTGAGTGTCATTTGTAAGTATAAAATAATTGATGAACAGCTGCTTCAGCCTCGACTTCATATTGAGGGCTGCATCAGCGGTAAATGTAAGCATAGCTATCTCAACAGACGGATCAAACACCCCCGAATTCGACGCATGACTGCATAAGAAGGCCATTCTGGAGACCATAGAATATGTTTTTCCAGTTCCCGCACCTGCTCTTACCTGAATATCTCGCCCTGTCTCTGCGTGTTCAACATGAAACTGATTCAGATTAAAGCCTGTATCATCTGCGATTACTCCCAGTGTTTTTTCCTGTTCATCAGTCAGCTTTCCATTATATGACTTAAATGAGAGACGATCCAGATTCTTGCAGAAGAAAACAGCTTCAAAATTAAATAATGACAATCTATTGCCTTTAACTGAAACGCCAGTCTTTTCATCATTGTGAGCGTTTATAGTGAAATTTCCACCATCTATCATTATATGCCTCTGCGTCAGGACCGACGACAGCTGACTTGCAAGTGCTTCAATATCGGATATATTATTTGTAAAAACTATCTGCTTTGTGCCAGATAAATATGACTTTATTATTTCATCAATATCAGTCAATGACATATTATCAGAATACACAGAAAGACATGAATACGGTATAACGCCCTGTACAGGCGGAGCTATGATATATGAAGGCTCAAAATGATGACGGGCAACATCATATACATCTCCTATCATTTTATCATAATTGATAAACCGTGCTTCCTGATACACTCTGAGGATTTTACGTGTAAACGCAGAAGTAGATTCTATATCTTCAGCAAATAAGGTATTCTCAGGTTCGGAAACAATGTTTAATCCGATTTTTTTGTAATCAGATTCAGAAAGAAAAGGGTAGCATACAAGATTCATGACCAGTGGATTGAGACCATATTTTTCATTCATGATATTTTTTAGTCTGAAAGCATACGATCTTGCCTGTTTTTTAGGAGAATCTTCCATGCATCCGTCAGCCATATTTATTTCATCAGGCGAGTCTACGCTAACAATATGACTTTTATTCCATCCTTTGACTTCTATTATCACAAAGCCGATATCTTTTATCAGCAGACAAAAATCAAATTCTCTGCCTTTCACTTCTCTATTATAATAACAAACGATATCTTCGGGAAGACTTTCATTAATACATTGCCAGACCTTTTTCTCTCCTTCATATTCGGTCGGCATCTTATCCTTCATTGTAGCCATAATAAAACTCCAGTATTATTTAGTCAAATATGAGATAAAAGTATCTATATCTTCTTTTGTCGTGTATTTATTTAATGAGACACGTATTATCTTATTAACGTTTTTGCCTGCTCCGATAGCTGAAATAACATGAGAGGGTTCTCCAATACTGCAAGCTGATCCCGTAGATACAGCTACTTCGCCACTGATACGCTTTATAAATCTTTCATTGTTGAAATTGGTGCGATCTACCAATAAACTTATAATTCCCTTTGCTCTATACTTGTCAGGAATAATTATCTTCAAATCGTCTATTCCTGTAATGCTTCGAACAAAGTAATCATCGATGGCATCTATATATTTTCGATTCTTTGCCATGTCACGCATCGCTATCTCAGCAGCTTTTCCGAAACCGACAATATTATGTACAGCGAGTGTGCCTGCTCTTATGCCACTTTCCTGTTCTCCACCGTGTAACAATGCAGTTATTGGCGGCAATCCGTATTTATCAGTTTTTATGTATGCACAACCGATTCCTTTTGGACCATATAATTTATGGGCTGATGCTGAAAGAAAGTCTATACCAAGCTCATGAACATCTATCGGTATTTTTCCTGCTGCCTGAGTTGCATCAGCATGAATAGATATCCCATGTTTATGAGCAGTCTCAGCAAGACCTTTTATATCATTTACTGCACCGATCTCATTGTTCACATATATAAATGAGGAAAGGACAGTTTTCTCATTGATAGCTTCTTTAAGCTTATCTGAGCTGACTATACCGTTTTCATCAACTCCAATAAACGAAGCGCTGTACCCTCTGTCTACACCTTTATTAGCCGAGAACAGTAATACAGTAGCATCTTTATTTGAATATATCTCACCATTAAGATATTTGCAAACGTTCAGTGTTGCTTTATGTTCAGCATTTGAAGTAATAACATGATTTTTACCGCCGCAATAATATTTGCTGTAATCAAGAAATCCCTTGATGATAAGGTTTGTACTTTCGGTAGCCCCTGCAGTAAAAATGATCTCTTCACTGTCAGCACCAAGTAAATTCGCAACTTTTGCTCTTGCATCTTCAACAGCTGCTCTGGCATTATCCGCTTTGCAGTAATACTTACTCGCCGGATTTCCATACTCCTCTTTCAGATAAGGTAGCATAGCATTCAGAACTTCCTCATCAACAGGTGAAGTTGCGGCATTGTCAAGATAAATCATACAGTATCACCCTCTCCGAGAACATGAAGTATGTACTTATCAGCATTGCCTGCATGATTGTACATATCAAGCAAAAGCTTGCTTCCACGGTCAATATGAGCTTTTACATACTGAGGAAAAAACTCTTCCTCTTCAAGAAATCTACCCTCAATCAGCTCAAACATAGCTTTAAAGTATTCTTCGTTATCACCTGTAATTGTCTGACGGTTAAGGTCAAGTCCATTTGAATCTGACTTAAAGTCGGCAACCGAGGTATTTTCAGCTACAGACCATGCAATTGCGTGCTTTACAAGTGTATATGGTTTATAATTTGTACGTCTTTCCAGTTCCTCAAATATTTCCTGAGTCTGCTTAGACGTTTTTAATCTGAATATCATAATTAGTCTTCCTTAAAAAAGTAACCCTCAGTTACTGTAGTCTTGTTCTCACTCTGATTATTAGTGAGCAGGTATTCTTTTGCAATATACGGCTTGATTATGTCATAATACTCCTTTGTGATCTCTTCATCAGTAGAAAGGATAACGACCTGACTGCTGATTTTTGGAAAAAACTTTGAGGAAATTTCCTCACGGTGATTAGCGTCGATACGTGCATAAGGAGTATCAATAATAAATGGTATCTGCTTTCCTGATATCTGAATTATAGCCCAATACAGTGACAAAATGAATATCTGTCTTTCACCTTTGGAAAGCATATTCAGGTCTATTCTTTTATACAGTTCAAATTCGCTGTCATCATTACAGAAATTAATTGCTGTCTCAAGGTCATCATCTTCTCCAATAGAAAAATACTCACAAAGAAGATTTAGGCTTTTATCTCCGATGATTTTATAAAAATCCTTTATTCCAACATTGGCGACCAATGCTCTAAGCTCTATCATAGTAAAGGTCTGCTTCTGGTATAAATCGAACTTAAAATTCTCGGAAATATCGATCACGGAAATAAGATTATCCTTACGATATATCTGCTGTAGGTTTTCTATGATTTTTTCTGAAAGCTGCTTGCGGATATTGGTCATACTTGAATTTATCAGTCTTTCCATCATAAGAGCAATATTAGTACTCAAATCGATAACGTGTTTATCCTGTGTATTAGAACGGATTTTCTCTCTGACAACAGCAAGAGCTGACAAAAGTTTCTGATATTCTGAATTAAGCTTTTCTATTTCAAGTTGTTTTTGTTGGTTTTCAAGTCCGATTATCTCTATCCTGTGTCTTGCATTTACTATCTCATCAGTATACTTTTTAGCATCTTCTTCAGAAAGGGCATTTTTCAGCTTTTGTCTGTTAGAGGATATTCTCTTTGCAATATCCTCTCTTTCTTTTATAGCAGCGATCAATGACCTTTCATCAAATGATGATATAACATCCGTAAGATTTAATAATTTTCCCATCTCAGCTTTTGAAAGATCAAATATCATATCACTTACAACAGCACTTGATACTTCAAATTTCTTAATTATGGTGTCATAAATGGTGCTTGAAACTTCTTCGTGATTTTCTGTCTTATCGACTATAGCGCTGTCAATATAATCCTTTGACAGCATATTCATGACATATTCATGAATCGAGGCCTTTTCTTCATATTTTATTTGCTGTTTCATAGGATTTATAAGATGCTTCATTATATAAAACGGCATCAAATCCTCAAAGAAAGTTTTTATTTTACGTGAAAGACTCTCACGTTTCTTATCAAGCGAGAATATTTCTTCCTCAAGTTTTTGGGCTTCTTCAGGTGGAAGTCCGCCTGATCGAACGAATTCGGCTTCACGCTGTTCAATAAGAGTGTTTAATTCTTCGCTTTCCTTTTCATTATAAGCAATATCTGTCTCGCAATCATGGATATATTGCTCCGTTTCAGCTATTTTCTGCTGAAGTGAGTTGTATTCCTCATTTAATGCTTTTTCTTCTACGTTTTCATTTCTTCCATTATAATTCTTACAGAAATGCTGTAATATTTCAAAATCGTCAATACCACACATCGTCAGCATTGCATTTTTAACATACTTATTATAGCCATCAGATGAAAAGATATTTCCTACTTCTTCTCCGTCGAAAAGAAAGAATTCAAAAAGGTCTATCGGAATAATATTAAGAATATAACTTTCAAAAAGTATCTTTTCAGCTTCTTCAAGAAGGTGTTTTCCTTCAAATATATTATATTCTTCTTCGATTTTAGAATCAACAATCGTCCATTTTCTTTCAATCTTATAGTATTTTATTTCACGTTCTTTTTTTATCTTTATCTTAATAGTTACTCCGGAAGAAAAAGACTGCGCCTGAAAAGCTTTGTCGTTTATAAAACTCTTGATTTTCTTACTATAAAAGGCATTATTACCAGTATATCCAAATGCTAAAGGACCATATAAAGCGATTTTTATTGCTGTGAAAATTGATGTTTTACCTGCACCATTTTGACCGCCTATAAGAATTATCGGCTTATCTCTCTTTACGGTAAAATCGAATTTGTTTACACCTTCATAGGAACTGAAATTATCAAGTACAAGGTTCGTTATCTGCATTGTCTATCTCCCTTAATATATCAAAATGAAGCCACTGTTGATTCAGAAGCTTGTCAAGATCCTTACGCATTATCTTAGGATTAGAATAGTTTTTGTTCTGATGGACAGATAACAAAAGATTTCGTACCAGTTCATTTGGTACATCGTATTCTTCACACAAATCTTCAATACTTTTTACAGTATCAGCATTCATCAAAGGTTCTTTATAGCTGTCCCAAGGGAGTTTTTCTCCTGTCAAATTATAATACAAATCCACAAGAACTCTTCTCGAAAGATCAAGCTCACGATCCCATATTTCATCTATTGCCCTTAATTCATCTAATGTGATAAGTTCATAGTTAATAGTACGCTGAGTTTCGATAAGCCTTGTAAGAATAAGCTGTCTTGCCTCCCATGTAAAAGGACCATACCCTTTATTTCCGTGTTTATCAGCATATACTGTACCATCACGGTGTTTCTTTTCTCTGTACTCATCAACATCTCTTATACTCATGAGCCATGATCTGAATTCTGCTAAGGGGATTAATTCCCTATGACCAGCTTTTATAAAGCCATTCAGAGATTTATCATCTCTAACTACCGTACAGCACCAGCAGCCAAATCTGGATTGACCACAGCTTTGTGTCTGTCCTGAATTTGATATACCCGCAAATGGACATTCTCCGCTGTCGGCATCAGAATACAAAGCCACAAGTTCGCTGTTATCAGAACCCCATGGGGTTTTTCCGCTGTTATGTTCAAGCAAGACTTTCCATACATCCTCAGTTGTAAGCTCAACAATAGGGTTATAAACATATGCATCCTGTATTGTCTCATGACGGTTCAACATTCTGTTAACAAGTTCCCTGCCCTCAATACGTCGTCTTCTTGCATTACTTTCAGCTTTTCTTACGCCAAGAAGTACAACAACTTCTCTGTCTTCCTCAGACATTATAGCTTTTATCTTGTCAGCACTTGGCTTTATTTTCAGTCTGTCAGTACACCATCGGAAAGTACCGTTCATTCTGGGAGTAGGAAGACCTTTTCCGATAATATTAGTCCAGAATGTATTGTTATATTCGGGAGTGACCATGCATGATATTATGGGAAGTCCGTCTCTTGCAGCAGCTTCACCGAGCATAGAATTCATTTTACTCAGATATATCTTTATCAAAGGATTCTCGATCAATGTATCAGACGATACTATATACACATTTTTAGTACGTTCATCGGGATTTAAGGACTGAAGCATCTCATAAACAAGCTTAACTACAGTTGTCGAGTCTTTGCCTCCGCTATATCCAATGATCCATGATCTGTTATCAGACTGATAAACGTATTTTATTTCATCTAAGAGTTCATCATAAGTAAACTCGTCAAAAAAGTTATTCATTTCTTCTCAACCGTTTCTTCAAAATCGTATAGTTATACATATTATATTTTATCACAAGCAACACTTTTTGTCAATTCCAAAATTAGTTTAGGCACGGAAATCAATTTTCATTAAGAATCCTCAAAATCATGTTATGATCCAGTAAGCATTCAAACATAAAATGAGAAATAGCTTGTTTGGAATTATTAGAAGATTTGAATCGCTTGATAAGGTTTATAGCTGCTTTACGAAACATATTCAGACATTGCTGAACAGCTTTGCTCTCAATCCTGCACCAATCCTCTTCAAAATGAACATCAAGAAGCCAATGCATTGATTCAACAGACCATTCCATTCTTGCATGATGAAGCAATTCTTCTGCTGTAAGCTGTCGACTGGAAATATAGTAGTGCCATTCGCTTGAAGTTCCTTTTTTCGTAGTAAATTCAGTATGAATTGCTCCTATGCATTTCAGATTTTTCCATTCTTTTCGCTGTTCAAGCCATTGTATATCTGCAGTCACAAAAGCAGTTCGTTTTTCTATTCTACCACGATTTTTTTCACTTTTTGATACCGACTGCATAGTGTTTTGCAGTGATATATCCTGAATAAAATCTTCAATATCATTTTTCAGATTTGGTTGGTTATCTTTCACACATAGCAGATAATCCGCTTTCTGTTTCACAATAATCGCTGCCGTTTCTTTCTGGCAATTCAAGGCATCTGCAACTATGATATGATCCTTTATATTTAATTCTTTCAAAAGCTCCTGTACCGCAGGTATTTCATTACTTTTATCATCAGTACAACGCTGTGCAAGTGTCATTCCTATTTCGCAAACCTGAGCACTTATGATATGCAGAGGATTTTCTATATTCTCCATTTTTATTGTTGAGCATATCGTTTTTCCGTCAAGAGAAATCGTCATATTCTTTGATTTTTCAGGCATAAACGAATACACCCAATCCGCAAAACAGCAGTTGAGTGATTCCGGCTTGATAAGCTGTAAAAGACATAATATCCAATAATAGCACGGCACATGACTGATTCCGAATTCCTCCTTCAAAAACTCGCTTACTCTGTCACTCGCTGCCCACTGATGTATCTGTTTTACATTTTTTAATCCACAAATACTTCCTAAGATAACTATCGTTATTACGTCTGCTACACTGCAAAAATATCCATCGTATTCTTCATATAATTCTACTTCTTCAAAATACTCTGTTATTCCGTTACTTTTCATATTTTTATTATACCATACTTGTCAAGTTTTTGAAAATTGATTTCCGTAGTTATTGCCCTTATCCTTATCGCTCACCGAACGGCGAATATAGATCGCCGTGATACCGTTTGGTGGTTTTGTTGTTTTCTTCATTATTGACCTCCAATTGCTGTTTGCAATCGGACGGTTGGTTTTACATCTATATCATAGCACAACCGCCTTACTGAAACTGTAATCATTTTCGGCAGTGTGCCAGATTATTCAGTTGTTTCTTCTGTTCCGTTGCGGCGCATTGCACCGAGGAAAATATCGTACATCTTGTTGATTTTTTGTTGTCTGATCGTATCGGGAACATTGTCAGGATATGTCACCTTGATCTTGATACCCTCGTCAGAAACAAACTCAACCGCCTTCTCTCTCTTTTCTACGGCAGATGTGTTATTCAGTTTACATTGTCCTTTCCGACAGCTCGATCCATTTCACTCCCTGCTGTCTATTGAGAGCTGCAATACTCCATTTTACCATTATAGCACACATGAAAGAAGAAAGTAAATTCGTATAACAGCCAATGTTTTAGGAGCATTTCTGTTCCATAATAGGAGCGTAACAAACAGCAGATTTCATTGCAATATTGCAATTATGCAGAACAGAGTTTATTAAAATCAAAACCACCCGTTGAACGGGTGGTTTGCGATAGCCCTATAAGGGCTTGATACTGACACTGCCCCTTAAGTG
>JAIDNR010000137.1 GCA_029063695.1 Ruminococcus sp. | reverse complement strand
TTATTGTCCCTTATAAAAGGGACAATTTTTCATCTAATAACCAATAGAAAGGTGATTTTATGTCAGTAAATATAAAGCGTCCTAATGGCACAGAAGATGTAATTCCGAAAAATGCACACAAATGGCACACTGTTGAGAAAATTGTAAAGGATACAGCAGAAAGCTATGGTTTCGGTGAAATAAGAGTACCAACATTTGAAAATACTGAACTTTTTATGCGTTCTGTCGGTGAAACAACAGATGTTGTTCAGAAAGAAATGTATACTGTAAAGGCAAAGGAATCGGAGTTCACGCTTCGTCCCGAGGGTACAGCAGGAACTATCAGAGCAATGCTCCAGAATGGTTTGCTTAATGAGGCACTGCCGCAAAGAGTATATTATATTCTTTCCTGTTTTCGTCATGAACGTCCGCAGGCAGGCAGACTAAGAGAATTTCACCAGTTCGGTCTTGAAATGGCAGGAAGCCCCTCCCCTGCTGCAGATGCTGAAGTCATTTCACTTGCAAACACCATTCTTAAAAGACTCGGACTGAAAAATATTGAACTTTATATAAATTCAATCGGCTGTCCGACCTGCCGTGCAAAGTATCACGAAGCACTGAGAACGTATTTTGAATCACAGAAAGATGAATTGTGTGAAACCTGTCAGGAAAGACTTGTCAAGAATCCTATGAGAATACTTGACTGTAAAAGTCCGGTTTGTCAGGAAATCGGCAAGAACGCTCCTGTGATTCTTGATTATCTTTGCGATGAATGCAGAAATCATTTTGAGAGTTTAAAAAAGTATCTTACAAATCTTGGCATTGAATACAAGGTTAATCCGAAAATAGTTCGTGGTCTTGACTATTATACTAAAACAGTTTTTGAATTTGTTACAACTGAAATCGGTGCACAAGGTACAGTTTGCGGCGGCGGAAGATATGACGGACTTATTGAACAGCTCGGCGGTCAGCATACTCCTGCACTTGGTTTCGGTATGGGAATCGAACGTCTGCTTCTCGTAATGGACAAGCAGGGCTGTGATTATCTCTCACAGAAAAAATGTGATATTTATTTTGCAACTATGGGCGAAGCTGCTCTTGAAAAAGCTATGGAACTTTCAGTATCTCTCAGAGAATTCGGCTATTTTGTCGAATATGACATGATGAACAGAGGGCTTAAAGCTCAGATGAAATATGCAAATAAAATCGGTGCTGCATTCACTGTTGTTATCGGTGATGATGAACTTGAAAGCGGTATTGTAAAGCTTAAAGAAATGAACACGGGTGCTGAGACAGAAATCAGACTTGATGAAAAATTCGCAGGTGTATTTGAAGATATTTATTTCAGTAAAGTACTTGATGTTATAGATTCTGAAGGAAACGGCTCACTTTTTTCATTTATGGGAGGTAACGATTAATTATGGCAGATAATATGAAAGGCTTGAAAAGAACTCATTATTGCGGAGATGTCTGTGAAATCGGACAGGAAGTCGTTGTAGGTGGCTTTGTTGAACGTATAAGAAATAAAGGCGGTGTTATTTTCATTGTTCTCAGAGACAGAACAGGTGTTGTTCAGCTCGCATTCAATGATAATTCATCTCCTGAAATCTTTGAGAAAGCGGCTTCATGTAAAAGTGAATATGTAGTTATGGCTAAAGGCGAGGTCATTGAGCGTGAAAGCAAGAACGACAAGCTTAAAAACGGTCACATCGAGATTTTCGTAAATGATTTACGCATACTTTCAAAGGCTCAGACAACTCCGTTTGAAATTACAAATGAAACTAAAGTCAATGAGGAGCTTCGTCTGAAATATCGTTATCTTGATTTACGTCGTGCACCTTTACAGCAGAATATAATCATGCGTCATGAAATTGCAAGAGTAACCCGTGAATACTTCTATGAAAACGGATTCCTTGAAATCGAAACTCCGATGATGATGAAATCAACTCCCGAAGGTGCAAGAGATTATCTTATTCCGTCAAGAGTTCATCAAGGAAAATTCTATGCACTTCCGCAGTCTCCGCAGATTTACAAACAGCTTCTCATGATTGCAGGATATGACAGATATATTCAGTTAGCACGCTGTTTTCGTGATGAGGATTTGCGTGCAGACCGTCAGCCCGAATTTACTCAGATTGACCTTGAAATGTCATTTGTTGATGCAGATGATATTCAGGAATGTGTTGAGGGATTTATTCAGCGTGTATTCAAGGAAGTTATGGGAATCGATATTCCTGTACCGCTTCCGAGAATTACTTTTGCTGATTCGATGAATCGTTTCGGCTCTGATAAGCCTGATACACGTTTCGGCTTTGAAATACAAGATATTACTGATACTGTTAAAGATATTGACTTTGTTGTCTTTAAGAATGCTATTGATGACGGTGGTTCTGTCCGTGCAATAAACGTTAAGAACGGAGCAGGTACTTATACAAGAAAAGAAATTGACAAACTTGTTGAACACGCTAAGGGTATAGGTGCAAAAGGTCTTGCGTATATCCGTTGGGCGGACGAACCTAATTGCAGTTTTAAAAAGTTCCTGAAAGACGGCGAACTTGAAAAAATATGTTCTGCTGTTGATGCTCAGAACGGCGACCTTGTACTTATCTGTGCAGACAAGACAAAGACAGTACTTTCAACTCTTGGTGCAATCCGTCTCATATGCGGTAAAAGACTTGATGTAATCGACGAAAATAAGTATAACTTCCTCTGGATTACCGAAATGCCGTTCTTTGAATACGATGAGGACAATAATACATGGGTTGCGGCTCATCACCCGTTCACAATGCCAATGGAAGAATGTATCGAATATCTTGATACTGACCCTGCAAATGTACGTGCAAAGGCATGGGATTTAGTTCTCAACGGAACTGAGCTTTCAAGCGGTTCAATGCGTATAACTGATTTTGAGTTACAGCAAAAGATGTTTGAAGCGTTGGGCATGACCGAAGAAGAAATACAGGCAAAATTCGGATTCCTTGTTGATGCATACCGTTATGCTGCACCGCCTCACGGAGGTATGGGAATAGGACTTGACCGTCTTGCAATGATTATGTGCAAAGCAGACAGTCTCCGTGATGTTACAGCATTCCCGAAAGTACAGAATGCAAGTGAACCTATGTCGGAATGTCCGTCTGCGGTCGATAAGACAAGCCTTGATGTACTCGGCATAAGCGTTATTGAAAAAGAAACTGAATAATATACAGAAATCAAAAAGTGGAGCAGGATATAGAAAGCCTGCTCCACTTTTTATTTTATATGTTTTTAGTTTTATGAATTTACGCTGAGAAGTGCATTGTACTTTTCAATAGTAATCGGAAATTCAGATGACTTAATCTGCTTTGCTTCCAAAAGCTGAAGTGCTACAGCGTCTGCACCTGTTACTCCATCGCCGTTATTGACAATATCAGCATTGAGCTTTCCCTGTTCAGTAAGTCCATATGCATCGGGATTTCCCATATGCTGAACAATAGCAGTAGCATCAGCTATATCAACACTTCCGTCCTCATTTGCATCACCCCAAAGTATATCTGTACTGCTCCCGCCTGCAGAAGTGCCGTCTGGTTCAGTTCCCCATACAAGCTTATCATCTGCATAAAGAGTAATCTTATCGGTTATTGCGGCAGCATCGTTATCGTCCTCAAAACTTACAAGGTCAGAATAACTGTAATCGTTTGTGGAATCCCAAACAGTATCATAAGTATCAGGGTTCATTTTATTAAGAAGTCCGAACTGATATACACGACTTCCATAGAAATCGCAGTTCTGCCATGAAATTTCAATATAATAAGTACCATTGTCATCATACTTAACAGGGTCGGAAATGAGTGCCTGATTCCTGCCATCAGTAAAACTCTTCTCCTGGTCATAGTCAACACGGGTTTCAATGAAACTTACGTCCTCACCTTTAACAATCTGTTCATTTATGTTGAAATAGTATCTTGCCTTAAGATTACTTTCAAATTCAGGCGGATTTACGGTTCTGTTGTGAACAACAATTTTAATCTGAATACCTGCATCTGTTTCCTGAGATTTTCCCGCTGAAATATAGAGACCGGTCGGAAGCGAATTACCGTCCTTGTCAACCTGTTCATATCCTGCGGCATTTTCAGACATATTGAAATCAGGTTTAACATAATTTTCTCTTTCGTATTCCTTGCCCTCAGCACCATAGAAATGATAAAGTCCTGCCAAATCACCGCAAAGAGCAGCATTATAATCATCTGTAACTTCGTTGTAGATATAGTCTTTGGTAATATCACTATGGAAGTCGTCAAGGCCAGGACCGCCTACCAATGCACCCCAGAGCGTATGAACCTGAGTTACAGGGTCGTCCATACTTTGAGTCGGTGAGCAGTGTGATGAACGATGATGCGGCTGAGATGCATAATTTTTGTCATATCCGACAATATATGAATATCCCATGGGATTATCACCGAGAATATATTCCATCTGGTCTTTTGCCCATTCAGCGAAAATCAGGTCTCCTGTTTCCTTTGCATATACCATAGCCTGCAAACCTGCAGCAGTATTATATCTTGCACTTCCGTAACCCTGTG
>JAIDNR010000136.1 GCA_029063695.1 Ruminococcus sp. | reverse complement strand
TTTTTTTATTTCTTTTATTTTTGTTTCCATATTTTTTATTATATCACATTTCTTCTCTTAAGTAAACGCATATGGGTTATAGCCCCCGCTACAGTTAACAAGAACGGCAACATTTCATCATCAAACGCGATCATTCAGTCAATCTCTTCATATGCAGCAGGATATTCCACTGGAACATATCAGGTAAACACAAGTTCTGGTGTCAATGTCAGATCCGGTGCCGGATCTGGTTATTCAAAGCTGGGCGCTGCAACAAACGGAACTCTGTTCAAGGTTACCAAGATTAGCGGCGATTGGGGCTACGGCACCATTAAGTGTACCAATGGAAATAAGACCGGATGGGTTTGCTTGACTTATACTAAGTTCATTGGTGCTGATACGTCAGCAAGTAAGTATAAGACGGGAACATTCAAGGTCAATACAAGTGAAGGTGTCAACGTGAGGTCCGGTGCAGGCACAGGATATTCCAAGGTAGGTGCAGCAACGAACGGTACACAGTTCAATGTCACCAAGGTCAGTGGTGACTGGGGCTATACAAATTCTATTAAGTGTACTAATGGCACAAAAAGCGGTTGGGTGTGCTTAACGTATGCAAAATCCGTTTCACCTGATAACAATAACTCATCGTCCAATACTAACAACAGTTCATCATCTAATGGAAAGGTTTCATTAAATGTTCCGTATTACAGTCAGGGCGATTCGAGATGGAAGAATGTTGCTCTCGGAAAAACCGACACTATTGGTCGCTCTGGTTGTATTGTTACTTCCATTGCTATGGCATACAGCTATAATCAGCATTCAACAGTTTATCCAGATACAGTTAAGAAAAAACTTTCATTTACTAACAGCGGTGATATTTACTGGAGCAGTGTATCAAACTGCGGAATGAAGAGCTATTCAAAAGGCGGGGTTTCGATTAATCAGAGCATTATGAATGAGATATACAATAAGCTGAAATCAGGAAAGCCCGTTGTTATGTGGTGTACAAACTCCAATGGTAAAGCACACGCTGTATGTATAACGGGGTATAATGGCAGTACAAGCAGTTTCTCAGCTTCAAACTTCACAATAAAAGACCCAGGTTGGGGAAGAACAAATTTACAGCAGCACTTGAACTATGTTAATAAGGTGCAGTATCTCATATATTGATTCAATATTAGACGGAATCCCTGTTGTCCACTCCTAGCCAAATATAAATGCCGACGAGGAACTCGCAGAACATTTCGGCAGAAGAATAAAAACGGTAATACAAATGGGGCTAACTCACAATAACGTTGAATCTAATTCTGTAATAACATACAAAAATCATGGCGCAGAATGATACAGGAGAGGCAATAATCTCTATAAATAGAAAATAAAATATTGAAAATCTGTAATTCGGAAGTGTGTAAAAAGTAAAGGGAGAGGAAAGGAGGTGCAACAGAAACTCTCCCTATATTTCAAAGAGCAAATAGGCGTTGTTTCGCTGTGTGAGCATATTATCTAATTGTTCTTTCAAAAAATCTGTCGATGAATATCTCGAAAAATCGCAGAAAAACTACCCTTGTAGACTGAAAAGCACTTAATATCTGGTGATTTTGCCTCTTTTTCCTGTCGATGATTTACTCCATGGGTAGTGAAGGTCAGAAACACGTAATATCAGCATTTCTGGAATTAGTTAAAAATTCATCGACAGAAATATTGGGGTTGACATGGGTCACTTTTTGTGCTATACTATATTTAACAACGGATTTACCGTTGTTAAACCTTACCTTTGAGGGATTGATACATAATGGCAAGAAGGTATTTGCAAGAACTAGTAAAACCTTACCTTTATGGGATTGATACGAGTTGGAAAATTCCCAATCGAATACTTGGGTAAAATCTTAACTTTGAGGGATTGATACCGAACATTCCGCTTCTCATCCTTAGCAAGTAAAACCTTACCTTTGAGGGATTGATACAAACAGTACTCTAAGTCGTCTTCGCTTCCTATATACGTAAAACCTTACCATTACGGGATTGAAACAATGCAACAGCACAGGACCAAATCGCAATGCTCCAAATGAATGGGTTAATATGTAACACCTTACCATTACGGAATTGAAACGTGTTACCACTGCGAATTACAACTCCGCCATGAGACATCTTTGAGTAAAACCTTACCTTTGAGGGATTGATATATTATTGCGCATTTTTTTCCTCCTAGCATGGTTAAACCTTACCTTTGAGGAATTGATACTTATCAATCTGAACTTTAATGAAATCCAAAGTCGCACTCGTAAGACCTTACCTTTGAGGGATTGATACATTTGTATGTGCTTGTTTAGATAGCAACGTGAACGTAAGACCTTACCTTTGAGGGATTGAAACTTATTAACCTCAATAAAAGTGATATTATTCTGTGTAAGACCTTACCATTACGGAATTGAAACAAAAGTAGTTGCCATTACGGTCGTATCCGAATTAATCCAAGTTTACACCTTACCATTATGGGATTGAAACGTGTTACGCATAAACAGACCACTGTTTACAGCCTGCATAATGTAAGACCTTACCTTTGAGGAATTGATACACGTTATTTTACATACCCCATAGCTTTGAGCCACGGAATAGTAAAACCTTGCCATTACGGGATTGAAACTATAATACCTTAAACTCCTCATTTTCTGTTTTGAGCGTGTAACACCTTACCTTTGAGGGATTGATACATACCATTCCATTCAAATGATTGTGTCACGTAGTTAAGTAAAACCTTACCTTTGAGGGATTGAAAAGAAATAAAGCGGTACTCATTCGCTGTAATGAGTACCGCTTTATTTTAAATTGCATAAAATTATTTTTAGATATTGACATTTTTCGACAAATATGATATAATAAAGCATATTCAAAAACTGATCGTCAGGAGTGATTCGGATAATGAACGCTAATGAAAAATTAGAGAAAATTTTATGTAACCTCTATTTGAAATCGGGAGCAGACGCTCCGGCTGAATGTGCTAAAACGGCAATTGAGTATATGGAAGGACGTGCAGCATCCGTTCCTGATATTCAGGTCAAGGTTGTGAAAGGTGGTACATACAAAATAAAATCGTACTATCTGGAAAACAATGAATTAATGGATATACGTGGAGCAAGTACAATGATCACGCTTGTGCAGGACAAGTCTGTTCCGGAATTGTTGAAAGCAAAACTGGGATATGATAGTGTTGTGTATAACGGAGGAGGAAATTTATTTGCTTTAGTTCCCGCAGACACGGATGAATCCCTTGGCAAAGAACTGGAAGAGTTGGCTCAAGGTATGCTTGTTACTGCAAATTCAGCTTATTACATATCTGAGCCTGTGCCGCTTTCAAAGATTCTTGGCAAGGAATACCGTGATACTATGGCATATATAGAATCAGAGCTTGAACAAAGAAAAAAAGCTAAAGTTTTATTTGATATCTCACCTGAGTCTGCTTGGATAGGAAGGACATTAATTGATAAGCCGGTTGACGCTTCCATATTATCGGAGAAATTGAACGAATATTGTGTTAAATGCAGAAAACGCATTGCAAGGTATTCGAGAAAGGGCAAGAAGATATGCGGTGGCTGTCTTCACAAGGTCGTGGCAGGAGAAGAACAGCGTTCACAGTATGTAAGTGAGTTTAACAAACGGACATCAAATAACGTTACACCTCCTATGACAGTTTCACACATAGACAAAGACGATGTTGCTGTTATTTATGCCGACGGCAATAACATGGGCGGTATTATACAGACTATAACGAATATTTCCGAAATGATTGATTTCTCTGCATTTGTGAAACAACAGATGTCCATTTTAGTGTATGATTCTCTTTCTGAATGTGATATGCTGAAATTCGAGATAGTAGCAATGGGGGGCGATGATTTATTCCTTATTGTGCCTGCAAAGAAGTCTCTTTATCTTGCATCACAGCTTATAAAGAAGTACGAAAAGGCTTTTGCAGATAAGTTCCCCGGCACTGACTCAACTTTGTCAGTTGGAATTTGTATTGCAAAACCGAGTACACCAATTAAGGTTGTATTGGAAGCAGCGGAGGACGAACTATCGAAGGCAAAGAAACTTGTTCGTGAAAACGGCGGTAAAGGAAGTATGTCGTTTAATGTCCTTCAGAGTTATGAAGGTGCCGTTTCTGATAGAGGCAACGGAACGTTAAATCCATATTCTGTTACTGCACTTGATCAGATTCTTGACTTTTCTGAAAAAGTATACGCTATAAGAGACATAAAGACCAGATTACAAAATTTGCTCACAGCATATATTGAGTCGGATGTCAAGGAAGAAACAGAATTATATTTTAGTTATATCAATGCTAAAACTGACGTTCGGGAAAAAAGAATAAAGCTTCCTGAAATAGATGGATATAACTTAGACGGAACATTTTATGTCAGAAACGGTAATTTTGAAACTGGCACATCTGCATTTATCTGGAAAGACCTTCTGAGAGTTATAGAGTTTGGCAAGGGAGGCGTTTAAATTGAAAGTATTTTATCCTGTTACAATAAAATTGTTATCAGCACTGCATATAAACGGTGGAACGGATGTCAATGGTAATAGAGTTATCATTAAATCTGGTGGACAGGCATATATCCCTGCAACGCTTTTGAAAGGAATGATTCGGGAAAACTTTACAAAAATTTGGAATAGCCTTTATGGAGATGAAGATTTAAAATGTAATGGAACAGATTCAGCTGAATCATCATGCTCTTGCATTTCATGCAGAATGTTCGGAAAAGCAGGCTTTCAACGTTCACGTGTATATGTTGATAACTGCATTTCAAATCAAAATTTAAGTTATCAGTTAAGGTCTAACGTATCAATTGACAGATATACAAGGAAATCGCTTGACACAGCATTGGTGTTTACAGAAGTTGTTGACCGTTATGCAAAAGCGAAGGATAAAACTGAGAATACTATTTTTAAAGGAGGATTGGCAGTGTATTATCCTGTTGAAATGTCAACTTTACATCATTGTCGAATTGAGGCGGTTCTGGTAGAGTCAATAAAAATGATAAGCTATATCGGATTGGGCAAGAGTAGAGGATTAGGCTTTGTAGAAACATCTGTAGAGATTCCGGAAGGAGAATTCTTATGCGAAAAATCGTAGAATTTGAACTTTTAAGTCCGTTGATGTGTGGCGGTGTCAGAGTTGTGGACAATTTCCTGGAAAGCGAAAAATTTATAAGGGGTTCTGTTCTTCGTGCTGCTTTTGCAAATGATATTCTGCTTGAATGTCCGTTGGCTGATATGCCTTCCGAAGATGGAAAACTGAACTATATTGAACTTAAGCAGCCTGAGGGAAAGTGCGCAAACTGCGTACATAGAGAAAAATGCCAGAAATTTTCCGATATGTATTTTTCCTTTGCATATCCGCAGAAAAGTATTCCTGCACCTATGACACTTAGAGCTTGTAAATCATCGGGATTAAAACATCCGTTGCAGGATATTATTTATCAAAAAGGCAGACTGTCATGCCCGGAATGCCAAAGTGGTACAAAGCGAATGGAAGGATTCAAGGGTTATCTTCGGAAGGAAGATAGCGTTTATGTAGAAACTAAAGTTAATTTTTCGCTCTCCACGCATACCGCTATTGATTATCACACACATATTGCAGAGGACGGTAAATTATTTTCAATCAAAGCAATTCCTGCCGGTTGGCATTTTACCGCTGAAATAGATGATTGTGATTCTGGTATGCTGTTTGAAGGCAAAGAGATTTATGTTGGCAAATACAGTTCTGTCGGTTACGGAAAATTAAAAATTGTGTCTATAACCGACTCGACTGAGATTACAGAGCAGTCTATTTCTGAGAATGTTGAAAAATTTCAAAAAAATCTGGATGCTCCAAATAAGGCGACATTGCTTTTCTTATCTGATGCTATTTTTGATATTCCAATCACGAAGGATTCACAATCGACAAAGGATTATCTTAATCTTTGGCAAAATGTTATCATGGGAGGAACAGATTCGCCTGTAAGGATTGAAAAAGTATATGCTGAAACACAGCTTTACAGTGGATATGATACTTCTGAAAGATGGGGGAACTGGAAAGTAAAAGAGCCAAAGCTCTATATATTAAAAGGCACTTCAATTCTTCTTGATATATCAAGTGAACGGATTGAAGAAGCTATGTCACTTTTAACAAAAATAGCTAAAAATGGCGTTGGATATCGCACAAACGATGGATTTGGTGCGGTAGCTGTGTGTCACGATTTGCATCAATTGGGGGTGTGTTCACATGAATGAGTATAAGAAAGATATTCTTTTGATAATCAAGCAGATGGAGTCTGAAATTGGCAGAAGTGCTATGCAGTCATTGTTTGACATTAGTGGAAATGCAACCGGTGAGAAGCAAGTAGGATGCAATCAGTTCAGAGAGATTGCTAATGACTGTAGGATTGCCGACTGTTACGAAGAAATTTTACTTTTGCTTCAGTATACGGAGGCAAAATCAAAAAATGATGCTTCATGGAAAACAAAATGTTCCAATAATAAGACATTCGGAGAAATTGTCATTGCGAATATGAGTAAAGTTCGTTCGATGGCAAGTAAAGATGATAAGAAAAACGACTGGAACACCGAGAAGGAACTTCTGCAGATGTATTTTGGTTATCTTTACTGGCAGAGTCGTGTATGGGCAGATAAACAAACAGGAACAAAGCATGGCGGAAACGGCAACATACCTAATTTCAATAAAAATAATAATCATCGCTGACACAGGAGGATAAATATGCTTTATTCAACTTTTGATAACAAATTTATTATTAGAGGTACATTAGTTGCAGTAGACCCGATTCACATCGGTGCTGCATCTTCCGATTCGTTGAATCCAGTAGAAGTTGACAACTCTGTACTTAAGGATTTAAAAGGTAATCCGGTTATTCCCGGTTCTTCATTAAAGGGTGTTGTAAGAAGCCAGTTTGAAAGCGTTCTGCAGCTCATAGGCGAAAGAGTCTGCGATATTCATAATAATTATGATAGGAATTGTGTTTCAAAGTCGAAGGCGGACGGAATTAAGAAGCAGAATATAAGCAGAATAGAACAGGCTGAAAAGTTGTATAACGCCTCATGTGAGGTATGCCGTTTATTCGGAGGTCGCTATTTTGCCGGCAAACTTCATTTTAAAGATTGCAGTTATGTCGGTGATGCGCCCTGCAAATACGAAAACAGAGACGGAGTGGGTATAGACCGTAAGACCGGAGCTGCCAAAGGAACTGTTAAATATGATTACGAGATAATCCCGAAAGGTACAAGTTTTGATTTTGAGTTGATAGCAGAGAATCTTAACGAAAAACAAATAGGGTATCTTGACTTTATCATAAAACTTCTGTGCGGTGAAGGAATTGCTGACGGCGATTATCTTGCTATCGGAGGAAAAACAACACGTGGTTTGGGTAGAATATCCCTTGAAAATGTTACAAAAGAATCAATAACCGCAGACACACTTAGAATGAGAGTCGAACAGTTCCTTAATTCAAGAATGGCTTCTGAGGAGGGATAAATATGGAGTTTGATGCGCTTATTAACTATACTATTTGTCCCAATGGACCTGTTCTTGTTTCAGCTTCAAGTGGCAACAAACTGCATCCCGAGATGCCAGATAGGACTTTTCTCAAAAGTTGCGATAATGGTGTCGAAAAATATGTTATTCCGGGCAGTAGTTTGAAAGGTGTCATTCGTCATTATCTGTATAAGAAACAAAGTGATGATTTAGTTGATTCACTTTTTGGTTATTCAAATAAAAATAAAAAAGAGAACAGAAAAAGCCGTGTTTCAATTTATGATGCTTTTGCCGATATGGACACAATTGAAACTACTGTAAGATATAGTACGGCGATTGGAAGTGTTTCACAAAGTGCAAAAAGAGGTTCACTGAATCAATGTGAAGCTGTTATTAAAGGAAGCTTTAACGGTACTATGCGTCTTCATTCTGTTTCTGAAGTTGAAATAGCAATGATTTTAAGTGCCCTTAACGCAATGAATAGTGGCGAAATATGTGTTGGTGGCAGAATCAGCCGGGGTTTTGGCAGAATAAGTGTAAACCAGTTTGAAATGATAGTTACACGAGGATATAATGCTGATTTAACTCCTAATATTATTGGTAGATACATTTCAATTGATGAAGCACTTGCCAAAACAACAAACCAATAAAAGAGGTGAGAATGGTGTATAATTCAAGACAATTTTCAGCAAGAAATCAAGTTGTGAAGAGAAATTTTGACTTTGTTTATTTCCCTGAAAATCCGGATACGCATTACCTTAATGATATTGATAAAAGACAGGGAGAGTATTTCGGTATTATAACTTTGGAAATGAATGCTGTCGATAACATATACCTGGGAAGCGGTTTTATAGATTACAATGTCGGAGCCGGATTAATAGGAACTACTGTTGAGGAATTAAATAAAGCAATAATTCCCGGCTCATCAGTAAAAGGCGCAGTTCGTCATGTTGCAAGAGCTATATCTGACGGTTGCATTATGCAGTCTGAAAAAGAACGCTTAAGACTAACAAGACAACAAATTTCTTCTTGTGTTTCAATGCCGAAAAATAATAAACCTTTTCATGTTTGCATTGTATGTGATATGTTCGGTACGATGGGACTTAAAAGTAAACTTTCTTTTTCGGATTTTGTTGCTGATAAGTATGAAGTAATTAATTGTCAAGTTCCGGTTCAATTCTCACCCAATGTACAAGCGCCATTTTACTTGGAAGATAGACTTCACAAGGGATATAAGTTATATTATACTGAATGTGAAAATCGAGAGTCGGACAAGCTTGAAACAGTAACAGCTTTGGAAAAAGGTGCTGTTTTTACAGGCAAAATAACTTTTGATGGACTTGATGAAAACGAACTCATACTGTTTCTTCATTCGCTTGGTATCGGTGAAGAGTATTTCTCTCATAAAATCGGCGGATACAAAGCTGATGGATTCGGTACTGTCAATTTTAAATGCGTTAAATTTGAAATGAACGGAAAAGAAATTTTACCTTCTGAAGCTGAAACATATGCCAAAGCCTATGTGGATAAATGTTCAGATGATTGTTATGACAGAATTAAACAGCTTAGAAAGATAATGCACTACAAAAAGTGAGGTGTGCGATATGCAGAAAGAAAATTTGATAAAGCTTGCATTTAGTATGGATATAGAGCCTGCTTATGAAATGCTGTATCGCTTTGCTCAGAACTATGCTCATAGATTAAAAATGAAAGAAGCTGATGAATCTGAAGAGTTTTTTCAGTGTATTAAATACTGTAAAGATCATCCACAGGCTGTAAAATCAAGAATGGGTATATCTGGAAAGGACTTGGTTAGAATTCAAACATGGAGCAGATATGTTTTAAACTGCAGCGATTTGAGAACATTATCCCTTGAAGAGATGTGCTATGTATTTGCCTGCTGCGCAAGATTCTGTAAGGCTAAGAAATGAAACGGAGGAAAAATATTGCTTATAAATTGTACAAACCATCCTGTTGGCGAATGGTCAGCAGAACAGCTTACAGCTGCAAATGAATGGGGAGAAATTAAGGAAATACCATTTCCACAGGTTTCGCCATATGCAACTTCTACTGATATTGATATAATTGCTGAGCAGCTATCAAATGAAATATTAAAATTTCACCCTGATGCAGCTGTTGTTCAGGGGGAAATGACACTTTGCTACGCACTTATTAGTAAGTTAAAATGTAAAGGCATCATGGTATTAGCAGCAACTTCTGAAAGAAAGACCATAACTGAAAAGGGTACAGATGAAAGTACTATAAAGACATCATTATTTCAGTTTGCTGCATTTCGTGAATACTAAATATGAGTACAAATGTATGAATTATTTATTCTTTATGCCAAGTCTTTTGACAAAAACACAAGAGTTGGTATATCAGCCAAATTGCGATGATAACTGTAAAGAATTCTATGATATTTTGGATAAGGGTTTTACTGGAATTCAGACGAATGTTGCAGCAACAAAGTATATTATTGCACATCTTTTGAAGTGTGGACAGAAATTAGATAAGATTCTTATGTTATGTTCTGAAGAGGTATTGAGTACGACTATTGAAAGCGAACCGATTGCTACTTCGGAAGAACCAATAAGTACATACGAATATTACAAAAGGACAATATCGGAATGGGCATTCAAACATGGGTATTTAGAAGAAGAAATTGAAGGTTTATTTGCACCGCTGCATCTTGAAAACTTGAATCCTGGTTCCTGGAGTCAGATGGACAATACCTTAAAATCGTTTATACAGGAAGTTGGTGTAAGCAGCACATCAAAAGACAAGCTGTTTATTGATTATACTGGAGGTAATCGCAGTGCATCAATGATTATGCTTGCAGTTGCACGTTTTTTGGAGTGTAAAGGTATAAAAGTAGAGAAAGTACTTTACAGCAATATTACTGGCTCTAATAATATAAACAAAATTGAGGATTGCATTGAGACATATAAGTTGCTTTCTGCAATTGGCAAGGATTCTGATGCTCTTCTGAAAATTTATAAGGAATCAGGCAAAACAGACCAGACAGTAATAGATAGTGTGCAGGCGACTGAAGATGCATACTTAATGAATCGTAATGGACAGAATGAGGCGGTATTTGAGGACGTTAAGAAAACAATTAAAAAGAAAAGTGATAGTTTTACCGAAGAAAAAGTTGTAGATAATTTAAACAATGTTAGAAAGACTCTCACGCTTGAGGGAACTATACTCGACTCTATACAAAAGAAAAATGCTAAAAGAGCCTCTGAATTGCTAAGGGAGAAAATTATTGAGATACTTGAGAAAAAAGGTATCATTTCGTGGAAAAAGCGAGATGACGGCAGTCTGCGAATTGATAAAAAAAACCAGCCCACTGTATTTTATGCTTTTTGTAAATATTATGCCTCATTCTTGAAGTATGTATATACGATGCTGCAAAAAATTTATAATGAAGCTGACTTATGGTCTGCGTTTGAAGAGTATCTTACCACGTCAATGCAATTGAATCAAGCTAAAAAACCGTTTACAAATGTGCACTGGTCTATAGATAAAGATTTTGGAATGGCGTATCCTGATATAGTTAAAAGTGAAGGCGAAAAACTTTCAGTTAAGATACATAATGTGTGTGATGTACAGCCATTAAATGTCAATGATATTCTTGATGAGATTAAGCACTATCAGGATAAAACTTCTAGATATAAGTATTCTTATTTCTTTTCAGAGCCATGGGGATTTCCATTTGCGAATTATTTCAATAACAGGTCATATACTGTTGTCTACCATAACGGAAGAAAACAGTTGATGTCAGCATTGTACATAGAAAACCTTGAAAAATTAATCGAATGGCTCTCGGCTAAATCTGATGATAAAAAGTCGGAAACAATTTACAAATGGCTGAATGACGAAGATGAATTTTATAAGCAGTTTCAACCACTCTATTTAAAATCACTTTTTTATGTTGATAAAACTAAAATTTCCAAATTGGATTGGGCAAAACTTATAATACTGTTAGATGCAAACCGTGATGCAAGAAATGCATTTGTTCATTCGAGCAGAAACGGTAAAAATGTAATATTATCGGAACTTGAGAGAATAAAAAAGATTGTTGAAATAGTAGATATAAAGTGATAAATGGCTTACTTCAGTAACTGATTTTACAGGAAGTAAGCCGTTTCTATAGTTATACATATTCGGAATAATGTTCTGTTATGAACTCTTTTTTTCTTTCTTCGTATATTTTTCTTTGGTTTGAAATGTTTTGTTCTGTTTGATTGAAAAAACTTGCATAAACACAAAGTTCAAGTGGCTGATTACAAGGTGTATAATCATTTGCCTTTCTATGATTAAACTGTGAGAGTGGTTTTCTGGGCTTATTATAAGAATCAATAATGGACGAACATTGATAATCGACAAAGAAATTCAGGAAGTCAAGGTTAACAGTAGGTGAATATTGTTTTCCAAAGATACATAAATGACGATAAAATTGAGAACTTTCGTTGAGAAGGCAAGAAATATCATCAGTAAAGAAGCAAAGTTGAAATTTCATTTGATTTTTAGTGCTTATAATTTTAAGATTAGTGATTATCAGGTCTCTTAACATATCATAAAGCCAAGTGTAATCAGTTTCTTCTGCGGCTGGCAGTGTATTTCCAAGTGTTGTGCCATCATCATTTCCTTGAGGCTCATCTAATGATACAAATCTGTTTGAATTATAACTGTTTTCTGCCCAACGATAACTGCGATAAAGAAAAGTCTTCCATGGTGCAGAATTTTTTCCTGTCTGATAAGAATTTTCATCTGTTTTATTAACAGAATCGCTTTCAACAACTTCATTATCATCTTTATCAAGTAATGTATCGCCCTCTTTTTCAATGATTATTTGATTGTTCGGTCGAGCAGGGTCGTAATATTTCCAAAATCTTTCTTCTGCTTTGATATTTACTATATCATTAGAAGCTGAATAACAATGCAATTTGGAAATAAAATCCGTTATTTCTTTAAGAAATTCCTCGTCAACGAGTTTTTGTTTAAGGGTGATAAAAACAGGAATTATACAACCC
>JAIDNR010000135.1 GCA_029063695.1 Ruminococcus sp. | reverse complement strand
GTTATAACCTCTTCTTGGCATTTCGCTACCCTCCTTCATATATATTAAATGAAATCATAGGTACTCGTAATGAGCGGTTACTATCGGAACAAATCCGACGAATACTTCACCGTCAATTCCGTCAAGACCAATGCAGAGGAACAATATATATGAACTCCGCATTTATCCTGCGATAGTAGTTATCCTATTTTGTAATCCGGCATATATTTTGACAGTCCGCCGAAACTGTTTCAGCAAAAATTACTTCTGCTTAGGTCTCTTTGCACCGTACTTTGAACGAGCCTGAAGTCTGTTTGCAACGCCCTGTGCATCGAGTGCACCTCTTATGATGTGGTAACGCACACCAGGAAGGTCCTTAACACGTCCGCCTCTAATGAGAACAACGCTGTGTTCCTGAAGGTTGTGACCGATACCGGGGATATAAGATGTAACTTCATATCCGTTTGTGAGCTTAACTCTGGCAATCTTTCTCATAGCTGAGTTAGGCTTCTTAGGTGTAGCAGTTCTTACAGCAGTGCAGACGCCTCTTTTCTGAGGTGAACTCTGATTAATCTGTACCTTCTTCTTAGCATTGTAGCCCTTCTGGAGAGCAGGAGCAGTAGACTTTGTTTCAAGGTCTTTTCTTCCCTTACGAACGAGCTGGTTAAATGTTGGCATAATCTTCCTCCTTTTTTAAATAATATATGCAAGTACAACTTGTACAGCATACATTATATTATACACCTAAAAAAATGATTTGTCAAGAGAAATTTTCAAAAAACGGCTTTTTTATTAATATTTGGTTATTTTGGCTATATGATGTGATTTCCGTATCATATGATTGGATATTTTATCAAAGAAAAGACGTAAAGATATTGTCATTTTGTGCATTAAAATGGTATACGATTTACGGAATTAATGATATAATCGGATTAAAGAAATTTTTACGTGAGGTGACTTAAAATGAAAAAGTGGAATGGCTATCAGAAAGGAATAAATCTCGGCGGCTGGCTTTCTCAGGCTGAGCTTACAAAAGAGCATTGTGATACTTTCATACAGAAAAGTGATATTCAGAAAATTGCCGAATGGGGATTTGACCATATCCGTCTGCCGATTGACTACAATCTTGTGCAGGACAATAAAAGCGGTTTTATTGAAACGGGCTTCGCATATATTGACAACTGCATTGAATGGTGTGAAAAATACAGTCTCAATATGATTCTTGACTTACATAAAACAGCAGGTTTTTCATTTGATGAGGGTGAGTGCGAAAAAGGATTTTTTTACGATGACGATATGATTTCCCGATTTATTTCACTCTGGACTGAATTTGCAAAACGTTACGGCAAATACAGCAGACGACTTGCATTTGAACTTCTGAATGAAGTAGTTGACGAAAGCGATAACGAACCATGGCAGAAAATAGCAGAAAGTACTGTAGATATTATCAGAAAATACGCTCCCGAAACAAAAATTCTCATAGGAAGCTACTACAATAACAGTGTCCAGACCGTAAAGCATATTGCAAATCCGTTTGATGAAAATATTATCTATAATTTTCACTGTTATGAACCGCTTTTATTTACTCATCAGGGTGCTTACTGGGTAAAGAATATGCCTGCCAACTTCAGAATAAAATATCCGATGCCAAAAGATGATTTTCTTGCTGAATCAAAAAAAGCCCCGAATATCAATGAATTTGAATGGGCTGTACCCGAAAGCGGTTTCAGTACAGAATATTTTGAAAATCTCTTTCATGAGGCAATCGAGACTGCCGAAAAGCGTAATGTTATGCTTTACTGCGGAGAATATGGTGTAATCGAACTTGCTGACCCTGAATCCGCTGTAAACTGGTATCATGATATACATTCTGTGCTTGAAAAATACGGAATAGGACGTGCGATATGGTGCTATAAGGGCAAGGATTTCGGAATACTTGATGGTATGCTTAATATTGTAAGAGACGATATAATTAAAAATTCATAACAAAAACGCGGTGAGAAATAAGGTTGATACTCATATAGAAATTTTTAGCCATAGTATTTTTGATTATAAGTCCGAAATACTATGGCGTTTCTATTGACATAACAGTTTTTTTGATGTATAATATTGGTAAAATAAATCGGAATTTATCACAGTAACTGAGGTGAAGTTATGACACTTGATGAACTAATTGAAATAATACGAATCAGACCAGGTAATTTTTTAGGTGATGATTTGGACATGAAAGCACTATATCATTTTATACAAGGTTTTTTATATTCAAAGCGAACCAATCAATTGGCTTGTGATAGTGAATATCACTTTAATGAATTGTTCAGAAGATTTATTATAAAAAAATTATCTGATATTAATAACAGTAACAGAATTTGTTCTATTAAGACATGGTATGAAATAATACAATTAATTGCAGATACAAATGAAGAAAGTATAAAACTATTTTTTACTCTTTATGACAAATTCCAATTTATGCGAATAAACAAATAATAAGCCCGAAAGCAGTTGAAAAACTACTTTCGGGCATTACTTTTATATAAGTATCGCTCTTAATCTTCACCGTTTTTATTTTAATGTCTCCTGCCTGCAAAAAGCATGATAAGAGGATAAATTTCAAGTCTGCCTATAAGCATATCAAAACAAAGAATCAATTTTGAAAAAGAATCAAGTCCGCCGAAATTTCCCGATGTGCTGAATCTGCCTACACCAAACCCGATATTATTCATACAGGTAATGACAGCCGATATATTCTCCTCAATCGAAAAATTATCATGAGAAAGAAGAAGAAGTGATATAGCCATAATCAGCATAAACAGGATAAAGTAATTGCTTGCACCACGTACAACATCTTTTTCAACAGGTTTTCCGTCTATTTTTACAGATGCAACAGCACGTGGACTGACAATATATTTCAATTCTCTTATACCTGTTTTAACAATGATTAAAATTCGTGAAACTTTCATTCCACCGCCCGTTGAGCCTGCACATGAACCGATAAACATAAGCAGAAGCAGTAACGTCTGTGAAAACGTACTCCATTGACCTGTATCAGTAGTTGCAAAGCCTGTGGAAGTGATGGTTGCACCTACCATGAAAAATGCTTTTCTGAGTGATTCGCCGAATGATGAATAATTTTCAAGTATAGTGCAACTTAAAATTGCTGTTGTGGTAATAATTACACCGATATATACACGGAGTTCCTCATTTTTGAAAACAAGTGAGAATTTCTTTATCATCATAAAATAATACAGATTGAAATTCACTCCGAAAAGCAGGACAAAAATTGTGATTACCATTTCAATGGCAATACTATTATAATGTGCAATACTGTCATTCCACATTGAAAATCCGCCTGTACCCGCTGAAGAACAGGCATGAATTATTGAATCATAAAACGGCATACCACAAATAAGAAGTGCTATTATCTCAGCAACAGTAAGGGTGATATATATTCCGTAGAGGATTCTTGCGGAAAAACTTGATTTTGATACAAGTCGTCCTACATTTGGTCCGGTGCATTCGGCACGCATCATGTGCATTGTACGCACATCGTTGCTGTTAACTACAGCAAGCACAAACATAAGTACACCCATACCGCCTAACCAGTGTGTAAACGCTCTCCAGAATATACATGAACGGGACATTGATTCAACGTCGCTTAAAATTGTTGAACCTGTCGTTGTAAATCCCGATACCGTTTCAAAAAATGCATCAACATAATTCGGGATTTCACCTGAAATAACGAATGGCATCGCACCGATTGCGGACATAGTAATCCATGATGCGGCAACACTTACAAATCCTTCCATTGAAAAAACCGCTGTATTTTTTGGTTTTTTAACAGTGAATATTATGGAAAGCAGAAGTGTAATTACGGCAGGTATAACAAACGATGCAAAAATATGATTTTCGCCGTAAACTGCACCCACAACAAGCGGTAAAAGCATACAGAGACCTACAATGCGGAGAATCTGTCCCATAATATAAGTTATCATTCTGTAATTCATTTAATTAACTACCCTTTATCAATCAAAAATTTCCTTTAAATCGTCAAAACCTCTGTTTGTTGTAACTATCACAACACTGTCATTAACCATAAGGCAGTCATCGCCTTTTGGAATAATCAGCTCATTTCCACGCACTATGCTTGCAATAAGAATACCGCTTCTGAGTTTAAGCTTTTTAAGCGGAATACCTACATAGTCCTTGCGTTCTTTTACAACAAATTCAATAGCTTCAAGCCTGTCATTCACAAGTCTGTAAAGTGTCGTTATATTATTTCCCTCAGTATTCTGCTTTGCACGGACATACTGCAAAATCTGATTGACGGTAATTGATTTTGGTGAAATAATACTATCAAGATTAAGGGTTTCGGAAAGCTGCATAAGGTTCATTCTGTTTACTTTTGTAACAACCTTATCAACGCCGTTATTTTTTGCAAGAAGTGACATAAGAATATTTTCTTCGTCAATTCCCGTGAGAGTAACAACGGCATCGGCATCATAAACACGTTCTTCACGAATAATGTCCTGATTTGTACCGTCTCCGCATACAATGCTTACTTTGTCAAGTCTTTCGCTGAGTTCAAGACATCTTTTTTCGTTGATTTCAATAATCTTGACTTTTATGCTCATTTCTCTCAACTGCTGTGCAAGATGATAGCCGACACGTCCTCCGCCGATTAAAACAGCAGATTTCACACGTTTTTCCCTGTATGCCGCACTGATACTCTTGAAAAATTTCACCATATTGCTGTGTGATGCAGTCATGTGAATCTTATCTCCTGCATGAAGTACAAAATTACCGTTCGGGATAATAAGTTCATCGCCACGCTGAACAGCACAGATAAGCACATCAAGTCTGAGACGGCGTGAAAGATGAGTAAGAGGGAGATTTTCGAGAATACTTCCGCTTGTGATACGGATTTCCGCAAGGTCAACACGTCCTTTGGCAAATGAATCAATATTTATTGCTTCAGGATAACGCAGAACTTTTGCAATTTCGTTTGCGGAATTATAGTCGGGATTTACCATCATGCTTATTCCCAGTTCCTCACGCATAAAAACAAGCTGTTTTTCAAATTCGGGATTGCGTACACGGGCAATGCAGTGACGGGCTTTCATTTTTCTTGCAATAAGGCATGACAAAATATTCACCTCATCGGAACTTGTGACGGCAATAAAGATATTGCACTTTCCCACTCCCGCCTCATCAAGAACTTCGGTTGTAAGGCAGTTTCCGACAAGTCCTTTTACATCATAATCATTGACAACTGAATTAATTTTCGATTCATTGCGGTCAATAACAGTAACATTATGCTCGTCGCAAAGAACCTCAGCAAGAGCATTGCCGACTTTTCCTCCTCCGACAATAATAATTTCCATATAATCCCCTCCATGATTTTCTGTATATTTTTTTATTTTAACAGTGATATACCGTTTATGATAATTATACTCCCTATGTGATAATTTGTCAACAAAAATTCAAGTCTTTTAGTAGGATAGTTATATAAAAGTTTTCAGAAAACAAAAAGCCGTATATTATATACGACTTTCTTTGATTATTCCATTGATTTTTATTTAGCAACAATCACAGTAATATAAAATGTCACTGAAATCACAGTTTTTTAGTTTTTCGGCATTTATGAAAAAATGACATATACCTGAATCTCCCCACATGATATTCTCATAATTTTTTCCATCAATTCTACCAAAATCGCTTTCCATCTGCAAAAGCTGAAAATTATATTTTTCCTGTTCTTCTTCTGATTCACGAGGGTCAAACTGACAGAAATCCGAAGAACCCCCGATTTTATGACCATACGATGAATTACCTTCATATATTGCTTTTGATAAAATATTAAAAGGCAGATGAAGTTTAAATTCCAAATCATACGGACTTTCTATATTTTCGCCTGAAATTTCGTTGAAATATTTGCAGAAAGTTTTCTGGTATCTTATAGAATCCTTTGGTGTATCTTCTGTTGCCGGAATAAATTCAACACCAAATTCATCTTTCAGAGGAAAAAATTTCTTTTCAACAACATCAAATTCAGCAATCGGCGGAACAGCAACATTTTCAGAAATACTATCATAATATATTACCTTGTATCCACCATCACTGTACATACCCCAACAATCGTCAGCAGAAATCCAGAACTGAATAATACCATTTTGAGGGAAAATTTCTATCCCTTTTATATCACTACAATTTATCTGCATAAGAAATCTCAGCTGATTTCCATCACTGTCCAGTGGAATTTCAGCTCCTGACGGAAAATACGGAATACCTCCGATTTTACTTTCAAATACTGATGATGTTTTATTCTTTAACCTGAAATGTACAGCATATTGCTTTTCAAGTTCTTCAAGAGTTTTTTCAACAGCAAATTCAGTATACTGCATTGCCTGTTCTTCTGTCATTATAATTCCTCCATATAATTTTTTTCGGCGGTAAATTGAAACTTAACGAAACTTTTCCAATCTTATTAACCGTTCATTATCAGGTTCGGAAATACCGTTTTTATAGTCATAACCCATTTTTATATAAAATGGACAAGCTGTTATTGAAGCCGGAATTTCTACACGTTTGGCTCTAAGAAAATAATCATCTTTTTCAAGTGTTTCGACTATTTTTCTTCCTATACCTTTTCCTTGAAAATCAGGCAGTACAAATATGGTATAAAGACTGCTTTCATCTTCTTTTCCCCAGTAAGAACCGATAAATCCACAACCGACAATTTTATTGTTATTACAATAAACATATCCATTAGTCCAGCTCATACGTTTAATCAGATATTCAGGTGTCAAGGCTTTGATATCATTTTCAATGTATTCCAAAGAATAATCCTTAATGTTAGTAATTCTCATTGTTGTCGAAATTAAATCTGCTACTTCTTTTGCATCATTCTCTTCAAATTTCCTTATCATAATAACCTCCAAAAATCACAATCCATCGCACTCTGCCTTTACAACACAATACTTGTTATTCAGATTTTCTTCATAAGACAGACAGAATGTGCGGAGATACCGAGCATTTCACCCGTAAAACCGAGCTTTTCCTCAGTTGTTGCCTTGACACTTATCTGTGATAAATCACAGTCGCAGACATCGGCGATATTCTTCCGCATACTTTGAATATGCGGAGCAAGTTTCGGTGACTGTGCAATTACAGTGGCATCGATATTACCAATAACATAGCCGTTTTCCCTGCATATTTCCATGACTTCCGCAAGCAGTTTCATGCTGTCCGCACCATTGTATTTTTCATCGGTATCAGGGAAGTGCTTACCTATATCACCCAATGCCAACGCACCGAGCATTGAATCCATTACCGCATGGACAAGCACATCTGCATCTGAATGCCCGAGAAGTCCCATAGTATGCGGAATATCAACTCCTCCAAGTATCAGCTTTCTTCCCTCAACAAGTTTATGCACATCATATCCGTGACCGATTCTGAACATATTTTTCACCTCATTTCAAGTAAAGTTTCCGCAAGCTTAATATCTTCGGGAGTGGTTATTTTTATATTAGTATAGTCGCCTGTTGTCATGTATACTTTACCGCCGATAGCCTCAACAAGCTGGCAGTCGTCTGTAAAATCGAGATTATGTTCAAGTGCAAAGTCGATACCCTCGAAATAGAGTTTTTTCCTGAAAATCTGAGGAGTCTGTGTAATATACAGCGAACTGCGTGGCGGAGTATCGGTAATAAGACCGTCGTCAACCACTTTGATAGTATCTTTTACAGGTACTCCCAAAGTCGCACCGCCGAAAACAAGTGCGTCTTTTACTGCCTTTTCAATATGTTCAGACTTGACAAGAGGTCTTGCACCGTCGTGAATTGCGACAAGTTCAGTATCCTGTGAAATACATCGTATTCCATTTATAACACTCTGCTGACGTGTATCACCGCCGACTGTACATTCTTTCAATTTTGTGATTCCTGCTGATTCAGCCTCGGCTTCTATCGCAGGAATATCACATTCTCTTGCGACAATTATAATCTCTTTCACGCTCTTGCAATGCTCAAACGCAAGCATAGTCACGCCTATAACAAGTCTTTCACCCAATGGCAGAAGAATTTTATTTACTCCGCCCATTCTTGTGGAATTTCCTGCACAGACAATTACAACCGATGTATTCATTTTTTATCACCTATCCTTTTATTGATATATCTTGTTTTTATCTTTGAATACAGAATTTTCTGCTCACTGTAAAGACCTCTGTAACCAGAAAGCATATAGCTGACCGCACAGGCAAGGACATATATTCCTATGCCGTCACTTCCGAAAAGTTCAGTTGCAAGCAGTATTGATGCTACAGGACAGTTTGTAACTCCGCAGAAAAGCGATACCATTCCTACAGCCGCACCGACTGAGCAGTCAAGACCGATAAGCGGTGCAAATACACTTCCGAATGATGAACCGATAAAGAATACAGGAAAAATTTCACCGCCCTTGAATCCCGATGCAAGAGTTATGACAGTGAATATAATCTTCACAGCAAATGCAAGTACAAATGGTTTTTCACTAAATGCGGAAACTATCATTGCACCGCCTGTACCGTTGTAATCACGGGTTTGTACAATAAGAGTAAGCAGTACAACAATAACTCCGCCTGTCGCCGCACGAAGTGCATGATTCTTGATTTTCTTGAATAACTTTCCTGCTCCGCCCATAGCCATACAAAAAATTATACTTATAACCGCACACAAAGCACCGATTAATGCGGTTTTCAGGTATACTACGGGATTCATTCCGGGCAGATTCACACTTACATCTATATGAGAAATTCCGAAAAGTGATGATATATAACTTGCGGTAAGTGCAGAAGCAACACACGGCACAATTGCCGAATAATAGAATATACCAACGCTTATCACTTCCATTGAGAATATAGCCGCTGTAATCGGAGTACCGAAAACCGCCGCAAACATAGCACTCATACTGCACATTGTCATCATTCGCTTATCATCATCATCAAACTTCAGTTTACGACCTGTGAATGAACCGAGTGCCGCACCTATCTGAAGTGATGCTCCTTCACGTCCGCTTGAACCGCCGCAAAGATGAGTTATGACAGTTGCAACGAAAATACAAACAGCATGGTGTATTCCCATAACTTTATTATCCCTTACTGCCAGAAGTACAAGGTTTGTACCTTTATCATGACTGTAGTGCATAAGGTCATAGAAATATGCAATAACAACACCTGCAATCGGCAGAAAAAACAAAGTCCATGTATGTGAATCCCTGAATGTTTCGGCAAATCCCGAACAGAAGTGAAAAAGAGTACCAACAAGACCGATAATAATTCCCATGACAGAACCGATTACAATCCATTTCAGAAAGCTTTTCAGTTCTTTTATCAAATCACTGTTTTTAATATCATTTATACTCATGTCAGGCTTACAGACAGTCCGTTTATTTCAATAGTCGGGTCGTCAATATCAATCAGCAGACATCTTCTACCGTCAACAACACTTGTACGGACTTTATCAGCAAAATCGGGCTTTATATTTACAGTTATTCCCGTTGCCGCAAGAACCGTTCTGCTGTCCACAAGATTTGAAACAGTCAGAGGTACATTTCCGCATACTTTCTTGAAAACAGGCTCAACCATTTCAACACGTTCCTGCGGAATACCAATATCACTGAGAATATCTTTCAGCTTACTGTTATCAATAACGGTTTTATCTGTATCGTCCTTGTTTTCCTCAACAACTTCCTGCAATTTTTCATTGACCGTTTTAATTACCATATAATCCAAATCATCACCCACAACGTTTTTAAGAATATTCTGAAAACTTGTCTTTTCACTTTCAGCAGACATGACAAAATTACAGCCCAGAACATTCTCAACTATTGAAGTATTGGGCTTTGCGGCTGATTTGGCATAGTACATGACATGGTTAATATCTGAACTTCTGTTGCTGAAAACAGGGTACAGGAATCCGTCGGATGGTGCTTTGCCGATGATAAGTTCATTGTTCATCTTTTTAACGATTTCATTGTCATCACTGTTGAATGCAAAACCGTCATTGCTTGTCTTTGCAGGACAAACAGCAGTAAGCAGATAGCGGTAAACTTCGTCATCACCTGTATAATTCTCGTCATTTTTATCTTTTCTGCGTATAGTATATGTACAGTATGCAGTAATTACGGCATACGGAGCGTCACTGACAAGATTATTTGCAATATGATTAAGAAAATTTTCGCATACAAGTTCATCTTTAAGTTCCGATTTAAGCAGAGAATAAAGTATTTCTTGTGGTTTGCCCTCTTCATACGCTTCATTCGGGAATTCATATTCACAGAAATTTTTTCCTACGTTTGTATTAAGAACCTTTTTAAGGGTTTCATCATAAACATCATGTTCTTCCGCTGGCATTGCAAGACATGAGTTTATTTTCTGACAGCGGACGTTCTTCTCGGCATCAATAAATCCCGTTAAAACTCTTTCCATAATAAAAAATCCGCTTTTATCCGAAAAATTCTTCTTGATTTCAGCTGTTTCTTTCTTGTTCATTTTTATATACCTCATTAATCAAATTTATTGTACATATAATTATATCACAAATATTTATTTTTGTCCAGTTAAAAAATTATTAAAATCACAATAAAAACTATAGACAAATCCGTTGAAATATGTTATACTTAAACAAGAATATAATATGCACGGGAGGTGCTTACTTAATGAAAATGATGTTTATTGGTGCAACTCATGAAGTAACAGGAAGCTGTACATATCTCGAAGCGTGCGGAAAAAAGTTTCTTGTCGATTTCGGTATGCAGCAGGGCGAGGAATTTTTTGAAAAAGTTCAGATTCCCGTACCTCCTTCAGCAATAGACTTTGTTCTGCTTACTCATGCCCACATTGACCATTCGGGATTACTTCCACTGCTTTTTGCAGGCGGATTCAAAGGTGAAATTCATTCAACTGTTGCAACGGCAAATCTTTGCAGTGTCATGCTTCGTGACAGTGCACACATTCAGGAATTTGAAGCAGAATGGAAAAGCCGTAAAGCTAAAAGACGTGGTGAAGATTATTACGAACCGCTTTACACAATGGACGATGCTGTAGGTGCAATCGAACTTTTTGTACCGCATGAATACGATACACCTGTTGAAATATGCGACGGAATTTCAGTATCTTTCCGTGATGCGGGTCACCTGTTAGGCTCGTCAAGCATAATTGTCAGACTTACCGAAAAAAATGAAACACGTACCATAGTATTTTCTGGCGATATAGGGAATATTAATCAGCCTCTTATCCGTGACCCTCAGTATATTGATTCCGCTGACTATGTTGTAATGGAATCAACTTATGGAAAACGTGTTCACAACCGACCGACTGATTATACGACTGCACTTGCCGAGATACTGCAAAAAACTTTCGACCGTGGCGGAAATGTCATTATACCGTCATTTGCAGTCGGCAGAACACAGGAAATACTGTATTTTATCCGACAGATTAAATCCGATAACCTTATCAGCGGTCACGACGGATTTCATGTATATGTTGACAGTCCGCTTGCAATTGAAGCAACCGATATTTTTATAAATAACCGTGAAAGCTGTTATGATGAAGAAGCACTCTCTTTTGTACGTCAGGGCATAAATCCGATTTCTTTTAACGGTCTTATCAGAACAGTCACAAGCGACGATTCAAGGGCAATAAATGACGATACAAGACCAAAAGTTATCATCTCCGCAAGCGGTATGTGTGAGGCTGGACGTATAAAACACCACTTAAAGCATAATCTCTGGATTTCGCAGAATACTGTGCTTTTCGTCGGCTATCAGGCAAGAAATACTCTGGGCAGAAGTCTTGTTGAGGGTGCAAAAAAAGTAAAGCTCTTCGGCGAAACAATCCATGTTTCAGCGGAAATAAAACAGCTTCCTGGTGTAAGCGGTCACGCTGATATGAACGGTCTTACAGCATGGGCAAAGGCAATTTCGGGAGTAAAAAGATACTTTATTGTACATGGCGATGCAGATTCCGCTGACGGTTTCGCACAACTTATCCGTGATGAACTAAGTACAGATTCATATGCTCCGTACAGCGGTACGGAATTTGACCTGATTTCAGATGAAATTACTGTAAATGCCAAACCGATTCCCGTTGAGAAAAAATCACAGAACACAGGCAATATCTGCTATAATGACCTTGTGTTTGCTGCTGACCGTCTTTCACGTCTTATCAGTCAATCGGGCGGCAGGGCTAATGCCGATATGCGTAAACTTACCGAAGCTATCAACCGTCTTTGCGAAGACTGGGAAATTTAATTATATATGCAAAAAACTCCACAAAAATTTGTGGAGTTTTTAACACTTCTACTTTAAGTGGACAAGTTAAATCATCATTTCATTGAAAATCAAACTGTGCGTACAAAATAAATTTCAGTAATAATAATTACCTAATCAATCAAATTTCCAATCCCACGCTATACCGCCAAATATAAACGTAAAAACAAATCCGACCAAATCACAGATAATGAACTTGAAAATAAAAATATACCAGCTGATTACAGAAATATCATTCTCTATAAGACTAATCAGCAGAAAAAGCCAGACAATCCACGTTAAAATAATGAATGAATAATTTTCAGCTATTATAAATTTCATTATTCCTTTGCATGAAGTTGTCATATCAATAT
>JAIDNR010000134.1 GCA_029063695.1 Ruminococcus sp. | reverse complement strand
TCTCGTGGGCTGGGAGTTTTGTATATGAGACAGATTCATCACAGGTGAAAGCGGTGTCGGCAAGAGCGAGACTGCCATTGAGCTTGTAAAGCGTGGACACAGACTTGTTGCAGATGACGCTGTTGAAATTCGCAAGGTATCAAATATAAGTCTTGTCGGAAGTTCCCCCGATAATATACGTCATTTTCTCGAACTGCGTGGCATAGGAATTATTAATGCCCGTCGTCTTTTCGGTATCGGTGCAGTAAAAATGACTGAGAAGCTTGACCTCGTTGTTGAACTTGAACAGTGGAATCCGGAAAAGATATATGACAGAATGGGTGTTGATACGGAATATGTAAGCCTTCTGGGAGTTAAAGTGCCTGCACTGACGATTCCCGTAAAGCCCGGACGTAATCTTGCCGTTATTCTTGAAGTTGCCGCTATGAATAACAGACAGAAGAAAATGGGATATAATGCTGCGGCTGAACTTCTTCATCGTCTCGGCATGGATTCAGACCCGAAAGAAACAATCAGAAATTATGAATCATTCTGATAATTTTATCATCAGGAGGAACAAATGATAGATATAAATGAATTGACAGAGATATGCAACAGATTGAACTGTAAAGTTATTGCAGAAGCTGATTTGAGTGATTATACCACGTTTAAAATCGGCGGAGCCTGCCGTGCATTGATAGACGTATGCTCGGCGGAATCAACAGCGGAACTTCTGAGATATACCGTAAAAAACAACATAAAATACGCTGTAATCGGCAGAGGAAGCAATATTATTGCATCGGATAATGGTTTTGACGGAATAATTCTGCATTTCGGAAGTGCTTTTTCGGATATTTCTGTAAACGATACTTCAATAACAGCTCAGGCAGGTGCAATGCTTTCGGCAGTATGCAGGAAAGCTCAGGAATCAGGACTTTCAGGCATGGAAAATCTTTTCGGTATTCCCGGAACGGTCGGCGGTGCATTATATATGAATGCAGGTGCATACGGCAGTGAAATGAAAGATATTGCCGTTTCAGCGGAATATATTGATGAAAACGGTGATATAAATACAATTTCGTCCGATGATATGGATTTGTCCTACAGGCACAGTATCTTTGCGGAAAAAGACTGTATCATAACTTCCGTAACCATGAATCTCAAAAAAGGAAATCCCGATTCCATAAAGTCTGCCATGAATGAATGTATGCAGAAACGTGCATCAAAACAGCCGTTGGAATATGCGAGTGCAGGAAGTACTTTCAAGCGTCCGAAGGGGAGTTATGCATCTCTGCTTATAGAACAGTGCGGACTTAAAGGACTGTCGGTAGGCGGTGCGGAAGTAAGCACTAAGCACAGCGGTTTTGTGATAAACAAGGGCGGTGCAACTTGTGCAGACGTTCTTGAATTATGTGAAAAGGTCAGAACTGTTGTAAATGAAAAAACAGGCTATATTCTTGAACTTGAGCCTGTTATACTTAAATAGTCGGATAAAAAGTGTGAAGTCAGGAGTGATAATATGAAGCTGTTAATCGTTACGGGAATGTCGGGTTCGGGAAAATCAAGCGTTATGAACGTTATGGAAGACCTCGGATTTTACTGCATTGATAATATTCCGCCGAAACTTATTCCGCAGTTTGTGAATTTATGCCGTAAATCCGAAACGGGAATTGATAGGATAGCTGTTGCGGTTGATATAAGAACGGGCGATATGTTTACGGAAATCTTCTATGTATGGCAGACTCTGAAAAGCAAAAGCGATGTTGAGGTAAAGGTTCTTTTTATAGAAGCAGAGGACGAAATACTGATTCAGAGATATAAGGAAACACGACGCAAGCACCCTCTTGATGAGAAGTTCAGCGGAAATATGCATGACGCTATTAAATACGAACGTGAACAGCTTGCACAGTTTAGGGAGATTGCTGATTATTACATTGATACAACAAGCTATTCAACATCTCAGCTTAAAGAAGCTGTACGCTCGATTTTCCTTGAAAACACTTCCGATTCAATGATAATAAAAGTAATGTCATTCGGTTTCAAATACGGTGTTTCAACCGAATCAGACCTTATTTTTGATGTACGCTGTCTGCCGAATCCGTTTTATATCGAATCACTCAGAAATCATACGGGAACTGAGGAATGTGTACAGAAATATGTCATGAACTCTGAGGATTCCAGAAAACTTTTTGAAAAACTGACTGATTTAATTGATTTCCTTGTACCGCTTTATGTGAAGGAGGGAAAAAGTCAGCTTGTTATTTCTTTCGGCTGTACAGGTGGAAAACATCGTTCAATCACTTTTGCAGAACTTATGGCAAAATATTTGACCGAACAGAATTATAAAGTACAGAAATATCACCGTGATATTACTAAAAAATAAGTGACGCATGATAGTGATGCATAAACTTTATTTTTTTACTTCTAAAAAATAGTATAAGGTGATAAATTAGTGATTATTCATCACTATCATGCACCGGAGAGGTGAATCGAAATGTCATTCTCAGATGAAGTACGCAGAGAAATCTGCACATATATTACAGATAAGGACAAACGTTTTGCCTGTCTTTACGGTATGATTCTTTTCAGCAGAACTCTGGACAAAAATCATATCTGTTTTCAGACAAAAAGCAGAATATCAGCCCAAACTTTCAGCAGATTATTTGAAAAAGTATTCCATTTCAGTTTGGACTGCAAAGAATCTCATGGCAAAAACGGCGGTGCGGTCTACATCTATGATATAAGGTCACCGAAAATTACAGACGAAATCTTTTCAAGATACAGAATTTCAGACGGCAGTCGTCATATTGATTCCGAAATGATATCCATAAGCAGTCTTGGAATCTTTACGGCAGGTATTTTTCTTGCCTGCGGAAGTGTAAATGACCCTGAGAAAGAATATCATCTTGAATTTACTGTTACTGACGAAGTGCTTGCCGATGAACTTATTTCACTTCTTGGTGATATTGGCGTTACCGCAAAACGTTCGTCACGGAGAGGACAGCATATTGTATATATCAAGGGAAGCGAATCAATCGAAGATACTCTCACTTTTATCGGTGCAAAGCAGTGTACGCTTGATATTATAAATGTCAAGATTTATAAGGATATTCGTAACAAAGCTAACAGAATCACAAACTGTGACAGTGCAAATATTGATAAAACAGTCAATGCTTCTCTTAGACAGACTGAGGATATTTCACTTATTGCAGAAACTCGGGGACTTGACAGTCTGCCTGATGATTTGCTTGAAATTGCACGTCTGAGACTTGATAATCCTGTTATGAACCTGAGAGATATTGGTGAAAGCCTGTCTGAACCAATAAGCCGTTCGGGAGTGAATCATCGTTTTCAGCGGATTGCTAAAATTGCAGACGATATAAGAAAGGAGTGCGGTTCGGGTGAATGCCGATGAATTTGTCAATCTTCATGTTCATACGGAATACAGTCTGCTTGACGGTGCTTGCAGGATAAACAAGCTTATTCAGCATGTAAAGGAACTCGGTCAGACGGCGGTTGCAATAACAGACCATGGAAATATGTACGGAGTACCTGAATTTTGGCAGACTGCGGTAAAAGCAGGAATAAAGCCTATAATCGGCTGTGAGGTATATGTTGCTCCACGTACAAGATTTGACAAAGAACCTAAAATCGATTCACGTCCTTATCATCTGATTCTGCTTTGCGAAAATAATGAGGGTTATGGTAATCTCGTTAAGCTTGTTTCTTATGCTAATATTGAGGGCTTTTACAGTAAGCCGAGAGTTGACGTTGAACTTCTGAAAAAATATCATGGCGGACTTATCTGTCTTTCAGCCTGTCTTGTGGGAGAAATTCCACGTCTGTTCCTGAACGGTCAGTATGATGAAGCAAAGAAAAAAGCTCTTGAATACCGTGATATTTTCGGTGAGGACAACTATTTTCTTGAAATTCAAAATCATGGAATAAGAAGTGAATTGCAGATACTTCCGCTGATTTACAGGCTTTCCACCGAAACAGGAATAAATTTGGTTGCAACTAATGACTGTCATTACATCATGAAATCTGACAGTGAATTGCAGAATGTTCTGCTTTGTATTCAGACGGGTACTATATTAGGCAAACCTAACAGCATGAGTTTTGAAACCAAAGAATTTTATATAAAATCAGCTGACGAAATGGCAGTGCTTTTCAGAGGACACGAGGAAGCAGTATCAAATACTGCTCTTATCGCTGAAAGGTGCAATGTTGATTTCAATTTTGACGGAACTGTAAAAATTCCAAAATTCAGGACAGCTGAAAATACGGGTGATAATAAAAATTATCTCAGAAAACTGAGCTTTGACGGACTTCATAACAGGTACGGAGAAAATCCGCCTAAGGAATATATAAACAGACTTGAATATGAACTGTCTGTAATCAATGAAAAGAATTTTACTGATTATTTTCTTATTGTCTGGGATTTTGTACGGTATGCACGAGAAAACAATATTCCTGTCGGTGTTGGACGTGGTTCTGGTGCAGGAAGTCTCTGTGCGTACTGCATTGGCATTACGGGCATAGACCCGATGAAATATAATCTCATGTTTGAACGTTTTCTTAATCCCGAAAGAGTTTCAATGCCCGATTTTGATATTGATTTCTGTATCGAGGGCAGGCAGGCTGTCAAGGATTATGTTGCACGGAAATACGGCACTGAGTACGTTGCGGAAATCATTGCATTCGATACTTTGAAAGCAAAGGCGGCTGTACGTGACATCGTTCGTGTTCTAGGACTTCCATACAGTCTCGGGGATAAAATTGCAAAGATGATTGACCCAAAACATGACCTCACTTTTTCGCTTAATGAAAATCAGGAGCTTAAAAAGCTATGTAACTCGGACAGTTCTGTTAAAAGACTTATTGATTTATCACTTCAGTCCGAGGGAATGCCCCGTCATACTTCAACTCATGCGGCAGGAGTTGTAATTTCAGCCGTTCCGCTGAATGAACTTGTACCGCTTCAGAGAGGCGAAAACTCAATTATCACACAGTATACCATGACTCACCTTGAATCGCTTGGACTTCTGAAAATGGATTTTCTTGGTCTCCGCAACCTTACTATAATAAGAGATGCAGTAGATGAAATCCGAAGAACCGAACCTGATTTTGACATAGATAAAATTCCTGTTGATGATGCGAAAGTATATACAATGATGTCTAAGGGGGATACATCAGGAATCTTTCAATTTGAAAGTGCAGGTATGACGAAATGGCTTACAGAACTTGTTCCTGAACGTCTTGAAGATTTGATTGTAATTATTTCACTTTACCGTCCCGGACCTATGAAATCGATACCTTTATATATTGAAAACAGAAAGAATCCCGAAAAAATAAAGTATCTTCACCCTGAACTTGAAAAAATTCTTGGTGATACTTACGGAGTAATGGTATATCAGGAGCAGGTTATGGAAATATGTCGGAAACTTGCAGGGTATTCATATGGTCATGCTGATATAGTACGACGTGCTATGGCAAAGAAAAAACATGATGTTATGATGAGCGAGCGTGAAAAATTTGTTGCAGGTGCTGAAATCAACGGCATTTCAAGTGATACTGCTGATAGGATATTTGATGAGATGGCAGGTTTTGCGTCGTATGCGTTCAATAAATCCCATGCGGCGGCTTATGCTTATCTTGCGTATCAGACGGCTTATCTTAAATGTCATTATCGTGGAATATATATGGCGGCTCTTATGTCAAGTGTGATGTCAAGCAGTGCAAAGCTTGTCGAATATATAAACGACTGCCGTAATTCGGGAATTGAAGTTCTTGCTCCCGATATAAATAAAAGTCTCAAAGGATTTGCCTACATGGACGGCAAGATGTATTTCGGACTTCTCGCTGTAAAAAACTCAGGTGCCGGACTTGCTGAAAAAATTATTGCCGAAAGAGAAAACGGCAGATTTACGGGCTTACAGAATTTCTGTGAACGTATGAACGGCAAGGAACTTAATAAAAAGGCACTTGAAAATCTTATAAAGTCGGGAGCTTTTGATAATCTCGGTCTTAACCGTCGTCAGATGATTGAAAACTATGAAATGCTTATGGATATAACAGGCAGGGAAAACAGGGGAATAATTGATGGACAGATGAATCTTTTCGGAGATGATGAACTTGAATCCGTCAATATAAAAATTCCATTCAAATCTGAATATGATGCTGAAAAATTGCTTGCAATGGAAAAAGAAGCGGCAGGAATTTACCTCAGCGGAAATCCGCTTACCGAATATGATTATCTCGGAAAACTGCTTAAAGTGCAGAAAATCGGCGATTTTTCAGATACAGAGAACATCATGGATAATATGGCTGTCAGATTTATGTGCATAGTTCAGGATAAGAAGATTCATACCATCAGAAACGGAAATAATATGTGTTTTCTTACTGTTGCGGACGAAACAGGGGAAAGTGATGCGGTTGTATTTCCTGATTTATATGCAGTTACAGGCGCACGTCTGAATGAAGAGGATATAGTTTATATTAACGGTAGAATTTCGGTAAAAGATGAAAGTATTTCAATAATATGCGGAAGTATAACTGCTAAAAATGATTTTTCACGCATTTCCGAAAATATGTTTCTCTGTATAAAATCGGCTTCGTATTCTGTTCCCGTAAGTAAAATTACTGAAATATGCAGAAAATACAGCGGAAATACAGAAATCTGCTTTTATTTTACCGATAGAAAAAAAACTGTCCGACCAAAAAATAAACTTTCTGTTAATCTGAGTGAACAGAGTTATAAAGAGCTGACTGAAATAATAAATCCCGAAAATATCGGACTTATCGCAAAAACAGGCAGATAATACATGATTTAACATGATTTTTTGTATATTATAACAAAATCAGCAAAAAAATATTGGAAATAGACTTGACAATTATGCACAAACGCTGTAAAATATATATGTATGAAAATTAAGCCTAATGGCAGAAATATACGCAAGGTGCAGAATGGAGAATTTTTTATGATTAAGAAAATTGGCGTACTCACAAGCGGCGGTGACGCTCCGGGAATGAATGCGGCTGTAAGAGCTGTTGTAAGAACTGCTATCAGCAAGGGCATGGAAGTTTATGGTGTTTACAGAGGTTATATGGGTCTTATTACAGGTGATATTTTCAGAATGGACGAAAGAAGTGTTACTGATATTATACATCAGGGTGGTACAGTACTTTATACAGCAAGATGTCCTGAGTTCAGAACACAGGAGGGTGTTGCAAAGGCTAAAGCGAAATGTGATGAACTCGGAATTGAGGGTCTCGTTGTAATCGGTGGCGACGGTTCATTCAGAGGTGCGGCTGATTTGTCTGCAATGGGTATGCTCTGTGTTGGTATTCCCGGAACTATCGACAACGATATTTCATGTACAGACTATACAATCGGTTTTGATACTGCTATGAATACAGCTATGGAACTTGTTGACAAGCTCCGTGATACTTCACAGTCACACGACAGAATTTCTGTTGTTGAAGTTATGGGACGTGGTGCAGGTCACATTGCCGTAAATACAGGTATTGCCTGTGGTGCTACTGATATTATTACTAAGGAAGTTCCGTATGATATTGATTCTATTGCCAATACAATGCTTGAAAAGAAAGCTAAGGGTAAGCAGAATTTCGTTGTAATCGTTGCCGAGGGTATTGGTCACGCACAGGAAATTGCTACTGCACTTCAGGAAAAGACAGGCATTGAGGCAAGAGCTACTATTCTTGGTCACGTTCAGCGTGGTGGAAGTCCTACTCTCAGAGACAGAGTTGAAGCAACAAGAATGGGTTACTATGCTGTTGAACTTCTTGAACAGGGTAAGGGCAACCGTGTTGTAGGTATCAAGGACAGCCAGATTGTTGATTATGACATTCAGGAAGCTCTTGCAATGAAAAAGCCTTATGACGAAAAACTTCATAAGATTGCTGAGGAAATTGCATTCTGAAAACAAGAGAAAGGATATAGAATATGAATTGTCCGTATTGCAGTAATGAAATGCAGAAAGGCAAATCAGCTTTTATGCAGATGCAGATTACAGGAACGGGAGACATATTTTATTTTACTTCTGATGAAGAAGCTGAGAAAAGTATATTCAAAAGAAAATCCTATGAAAAGATGATTATGTCAGGGACAAAGACAGATTCATATTATTGTGAATCATGCAAAGTAATTATGCCTGTTATAAAATAATATCAGACAAAAAACCGTCTGCTTTGGTGCAGGCGGTTTATATTTTTATTAAAATACTGTTGTAATCTCTCTGCCCGAACATTCGGGAGCGTATTTCCATTCATCAATGTGAACCGCATCAGTGAAATATCTGAAATCACGGTTTACTTCGCAATCCTCGCATACATCTACAATAACAAGTTTTACTTTCATTTTTTCGGGAATTATTGCCTTTATGTAGACGCTCACACTCTGTCCTGCATGAATATCATCTCTAAGTTCCGCAAGACCTGCAAGATTCGGAGCAAGTTCAACAAAAATGCCGTAATTCTCGACTGAGCGTACAATTCCCGAAACAGTTTCACCTGCATTGAAGTAACCGGTGTTTTCTTCCCACGTTCCCAGAAGTTCTTTATGAGTGAGGCAGATTCTCGAATTTTCACGTGAACGCACAACAGCTTTTATAAACTGTCCCACTCTGAAACGGTCAGAGGGGTGAGAGATTCTGGAGACTGAAATCGCATCAATTGGAATGAGTGATGGTACGCCGCAGCCAATATCCACAAAACATCCGAACTGTTCAAGATGAGTTACTTTTGCATCAATTACATCGCCTATTTCAAGTTTATCAGAATATTCCTTTATAAATTCATTCTGTGCTTCGGAACGGGAAAGTTCCGCTGTTATCCTACCGTTTTCTGCATGAATTTTCATTACCTTAAAGCAGACTATTTTATTTACCCGTGATATTAATGCTATATCACGGGTTTTTCCTTCTGCAATACCTATTGCACCAGATTCACGGGGAATTATTCCGTATGCACACGGTAAATCTATAATAAGATTATGTTCGCTATCACACACGGAAACTCTTGCTTCAAGGATAATACCTTTTTCCATAGCCTCGGTAAGTCCCTCAACAGTTGAGATATACTTCTGATTTTCCGCTGTCTTAAAAAGACAGCCTTCGGGTTTATAATTCATATTTTTACCTCCATATGAAATTTTTAATTATCATTCAATGATAAATCATATTCAGCAGGAGATAAAAATATTCATAAGGACGGAGAATAAATGTCAATTCCGCCCATTCCGCTGAGAATTGAGTGTATTTTGTCTGTTCCGCTTCCGTCGCATACTATAAAGACAGTAGTTTTCTTGCTTCGTGCAGGTTCAGGAATTACGTCCTCTGAGGCAGGTGATTCAATTGTACCCGTAAGATAATTCTTTGATGTCACAGCAGTTGGCATTATTGTATAAATCGTTCCTCCTCTCAGTTTTTCCGCTTCATTTGAACGTCTGTTGTATACAAAGTTTGTTGAATACACACCTCTTACGCTTTCCCTGATTTTTTTGAGTGCGGATTCTGCAATCTCGGGAGCTTCAAACTCCGCTGTTACTCTTGTTACCATAGTTAACTCCTTTCGCAAACGTCTGCAATAAATTATAGATTTTTTACTTCCCTTTTTGTTATTTTTACACAAATTCTGAAAAATATACATCTGACTATTGATTTAATATTAATTTTGCGATATAATATAATCTGTACAGTTTTTTGCAAAGGTGGGATTCTCTGTGGATATTCAGGTGAATGATATACTTATAATGAAAAAATCACACCCGTGCGGTACAAATGAGATGACAGTCCTGCGTTCGGGAATGGATTTCAGACTTAAATGCTCAGGCTGTGGCAGGGAATTTTTAGTTCCACGCAAAAAAATCGAGAAGAATATTAAAAAAGTCAGACGTGAAACTGAGGGTTAGCATTATATTTTTATGGATTAAATATATCTTACCCGAAAGGAATTTTATTATGTTTGAAAAACTTGAATTAATGGAAGAAAAATATGAAGAAATCAGCCGTAAACTCTCAGACCCGGAGATTATAAGCGACAACAGGATTTATGCTCAGCTTATGCGTGAATACAAGAACATGACTCCGATTATCGATAAGTACAGAGAGTATAAAAAGAATGAAATCTCTTATAATGATGCTAAAGAAATGCTTGATGATGGAATTTCCGACAAGGAACTCAAAGAACTTGCACAGGCGGAATTTGAAGAAAGTAAGTCTGCTATAGAGAATATCACTCAAGAACTTAAAATACTTCTCCTGCCCAAAGACCCGAATGATGACAAGAATGTTATTATTGAAATACGTGGCGGTGCAGGCGGTGAGGAAGCTTCTCTTTTTGCCAATTCACTTTACAGAATGTACACCATGTATGCTGAATCAAAAGGCTGGAAACAGGAAGTTCTGAATGCACAGCCCACTGAATTGGGCGGATTCAAAGAAATAAGTTTTTCTATTGAGGGCGATGGTGCTTATTCACGTCTCAAATACGAAAGCGGAGTTCACAGAGTTCAGCGTGTACCCGAAACGGAATCTCAGGGACGCATTCATACATCTACTGTCACTGTTGCCGTTCTCGTTGAAGCAGATGAAGTGGAGCTTGAAATCAATCCCACCGACCTTAAAATAGATTATTTCCGTGCAAGCGGTGCAGGCGGTCAGCATATCAATAAGACAGAATCAGCAGTCCGCATAACTTATCTGCCTACCAATGTTGTTGTGGAATGTCAGGATGAAAGAAGTCAGCATAAAAATAAGGATAAGGCTATGAAAATTCTACGTTCAAGAATTTATGAGGCAATGCAGGAAGAACAGGCTGAGAAAATTGCATCGGAACGTAAAATGCAGGTAGGCACGGGCGACCGTTCCGAAAGAATACGCACTTACAACTATCCGCAGGGTAGACTTACAGACCACAGAATCGGTTTGACTATTTATCGTCTTGAGGATATGCTTGACGGAAATCTCGATGAAGTTTTTGATGCTCTTGCAACTGCCGACCAAGCCGCTAAACTTGCAAGTCAGGAAGAATAATTATGAATACTGTTTTACTTGAAAATAATGAAAATGATATAGTAACTGCCACTGAATTAATCAGACAGGGAAAAGTTGTCGGAGTACCGACGGAAACCGTTTACGGACTTTGTGCCGACGCACGTAATGAAGAAGCTGTGAGAGCTGTATTTTCAGCAAAGGGCAGACCTGCCGATAATCCACTTATTGTACATCTTGCGGACTTTTCACAGGCTGAATTGTATACATCGTATATTCCCGAACTTGCGTACAGACTTGCGGAAAAATTCTGTCCCGGAGCTTTGACGATGATTCTGCCGAAAAATGACATAATACCGCTTATCACTTCGGGCGGACTTGATACAGTCGGAATCCGTGTTCCGTCTCACCCTGTAATGCACCGTATAATCGAACTTTCGGGCTGTCCGATTGCTGCACCGTCCGCTAATATTTCGGGACTTCCAAGCCCGACTTGTGCAGAACACGTTATGCGTGACATGAACGGCAGAATTTCAGCAGTAATAAACGGCGGAAATTCAAAATACGGCGTTGAATCAACTGTTATCTCTTTTGACAGTGAAAATACTGTCAGAATCCTGCGCCCTGGTGCTGTTACAAAGGAAATGCTTTCTGAAATATGTAATGATGTAATAATAGACCCTGCAATACTTAATGAACTTGCTGAAGGTACAAAGGCGGCTTCCCCCGGAATGAAATACAAGCATTATTCACCTGAAGCCAATGTTGTTATGGTCGAATCGTCTTTGCAGGATTTTGTTAATTTCGTTAATCGGAATAACGGTAATAAAGTTTATTCGCTTATATTTGACGGAGATGAAAAATTTTTTCCGTACAATTATCTTACATACGGTTCTGACAGTCATGAACAGGCACACTTGATTTTTCAGCGTCTCAGGGAACTTGATGATATTGGTGCGGAAAAGGTCTATGTACGTGCACCTTCAACCGACGGCGTGGGACTTGCCGTATACAATCGTCTCATAAGAGCGGCTGGATTTGAGGTGATAAAGTTATGAAAACTTTTACAGAAGTTATGGTTGTCGGACTTACAGGTCAGACCGGTGCGGGAAAAAGTACTGTTTCAGAAATTTTTTCGGAAAACGGCTATGCTGTTATCAATGCAGACCATATATCAAGAATTGTCGTTGAAAAAGGTACTGAATGCCTGAAAGAGCTTGTTGAAATTTTCAGTGCCGGAATACTTAATCCCGATGAAACACTGAACAGAAAAGCTCTTGCCGATATTGTTTTTACCGATAAATCCAGACTTGAAATGCTTAATTCAATAATTTATCCTTATATAACAACTGAAATTCTGTCTCAGATAAAGCAGTATTCGGATAAGGGCAGTAAGCTGATTTTGCTTGATGCTCCGACTCTTTTTGAAAGTCATTCAGATGATTTCTGCGAGATAATTATTTCAGTTACGGCAAAATCCGAAATAAGAAAAAAACGTATTATAGAACGTGACAATATTACGGCGGAGCAGGCACAGAACCGTATGAACTCTCAGCTTGATGCGAAATTTTTTATTGAGCATTCAGACTACATAATAGAAAACAA
>JAIDNR010000133.1 GCA_029063695.1 Ruminococcus sp. | reverse complement strand
TTATATTAACTTTAATTGTTTTTTTTGAGTGGCGACAGGGGCAGTGTCATTATTCCAATGACGTAGCGCAAACGAAATCTAACGTGTCTGCCAATTTCACCACAGGCGCATATTAAATTTTCTGTCTTTCAGATTTTATAAGATGTACGATAATAAATAAAACACTTATGATAGTTCCAAAAACAAAACCAAACGAATGAGTTATAACAGAAGAAACATTATCATTTGCAGCAAAAAAGTATATAATAATGAATATTAGATCAATCCTATACCAATGAAAACTAAACTTTTTGGGATACCTCAGCCAATATACAAGAGCTGCCGCTATAAGTGCAAATATACCACCGGAAGCACCGCAACCGTACATATAGTCAAAACACAATGAAAAAACAATCTCTCCCGCAATACATCCGAAACAAAAAGCTACAGCTGTTTTCAGTTTTCCCATATAAGAATTTACCAAAGAGCCTACGCAAATCATTGCAAGAACATTCCAGAACAAATGAAAAAACGAACCATGAAGCAAAGAGGATGTAAAATATCGGTAGACTTCTCCATTCAAGTAGCCGATACTGCACGAACTAAGTGCATAATAAACAGAATCGTTCATACAAGTTAGGACATACATTATAATGAAAATCACTGATAATGCAAGACAAACAACATTGTCTTTGATCCATGAAACTATATTTTTCATATAACTGCTTCTTTCCTCAAAACTTCACTGTAGTAACGCAGACGAAATCTTGCATGTCTGCCAATTTCACCACACCCACATTTAACTACAATAATATAATATCATATTCTTTATAGTTTTGTCAAGAATAAATTGAAAAAACAATGAACAGTGTAATGATATAATTGCTTTATGATTTTAGCCAAAAATCTGATAAAAATTCATATGTAAATATACTTTTGCTTTTTCAAGGACATACAAAATTTTTATTCAGTATTATATGCTAAATTTGCAATAGCGAATAGTGTAGTTATTTGATAACATTTTTTAAAAATTTTTTGAAATCAACCGCCATTTGCTCAGGAATTTTTGAATACATAAGGTGACCTTTATCAGTGAGTATATACTCAGCATCAATATTTTTTGCGTAATTTATGCCGAATTCACGCCATGAACCGTGCTTTACTGGAACTTTCATATCGCTGATATAGAAAAAAGAAGGAACTTTTAGATGTCCTGTAGCTGCTGCAGCTTTTGCATTAGTAGTCATCATTATATTTTCTTCAAATATTTCCTCGTTGGTAAGATTTCTATAGAAAAGTTCTTCATAAAGTTTCTTTTCGTCATTATTAAGATAGTCCGAGGAAAGCAGTCCGGACACATTTACAGTAAACTTTTTAAGCAATTTTGCAAGGAAACCTTTTTTTTGAATTTTTGTGTAGAGCTTTTTGGTTCTCTTCAACATAGCTGTTCTTTTATTTGGAGGGAGAGCCTTTTCCATTTCAAAAGCAGTCTCAGGTATTCCCATATCAATACTTAAAACAGCAATGATTTCCTCTGTAAAAGTATTTGCCCAATAAATAGCCTCAAAACCAGAGTATGAATGTGCAGCAAGGATATATGGCGGTTTGATGTCTGCACCTAAAAGTGTTTCACGGATTTCATTTACCATGTTTTGAACGGAGCGTTTTGTATGTGTACTATCACTCATTCCATAGCCTGATTTTTCAACGACAGCTATTCTGTAGGTGTCCGAAAGTTTTTGGTAAAGGGGTCTGTATTCAAGGACTGGAGAAGTAACGCCCGCACCTGATAATATAACAATTGTATATGTACCATTTCCTTCAGTGTAAACATTAAGACTGCCATTTCCTACTTTGATTTTCTTTCCGTATTCTATTGACATAAAATCACCTTGACATCTCAATTCTCTTCTGTATAAATAAACTATAGTAACGCAGATGAAATCTTGCGTGTCTGTTGGTTTCACAACATCTGCATATTGATATGAATGGCAGCCCATGACGGAAACTGCCGTTTCATTAGTGTTACATAAGCTTAAATCAATTCAGGATTCCGTATTTTCCTCAGAATTATCCTTATCGGAATTAGAGTTTTCTGAACTTTCAACAGAAATTTTTTCGGACGGTTTCTCCTCATCTTTCGGTTCATCAATAGGATTTTCATTTTTCTTGATGTCCTCTGCCAGAGTTTCAGGAATTTTTTCAGCTTTTTCGGAAACAGCTTTTCTGTTGTTTTTCTTTACCATATCGTTTTTCTGCATTTCTTCCTGTTTTTCGGCAATATCGCCTGCGGACTCTATGTAAATATCCTCATCGGCAAGACTTCCGACAAAATTAAGCTGCTTGACAGGGATTCGCTTCAATGGCGAATATATGAATTTTCCGCATGAATCGTTGCGTTCAACAAGACCACGCTTTTCACAGATAACCTTTTCACCGTCCTTTGCACGTCTGCCGAATTGACAATAATCGCACTTTGGTTCAATATGTTTATCAAAATACTTGCCGCCCTTGAATATAGAGAATAAATCCATGATAATCACCTCAATAAGTTAATCAAATTTGTTCATTTTATATTATATCACAAATTTTCAGATTTGTAAAGTAATTTTCTGAAATTTTTTATATCTGCACAGATTTTTAATAAAATACATTTATCAATACTAAATTTTTCAGTTATTAATCATCATTAATGGAATGTCCGAGCATCATTACATCTATTTTGGCAATATCATCATTTGTTTTGAATACAGGATATTCAATTTTCTGTCCCATTAACTTGTATGTCACCATATCGTATGAAACAAAGTCAACGGTAATGTCAATATCCTGCGTTTCATCAATATATACAGAAAGTTTGTCCACAAGTTCCATAAGTTCATCTTGTGTCTTATTTTCGGGAATTTCATCCGACATAAGTATACTGTAATCAAGACCCGCATCAATAAGGCAGCTACATATTCCTTCAAATCTTGAATACATCATAGCAGAATCTTTGACATAATCGGGGTCAGCAGATTCTACAGAAACAACTTTAATACTTCCAAAATCATCTATGTCGATTTCTGAAAATGCATTAATAATATCTTTTGTATCACCAAAGTCCATGTATTCAATCATTCCCACATCTTTCATGGCTGTAAAAGTGCTTTTCGGAACTGCTAATTTGAGTATATTTTCCATATCGGTATTGGAATCCAATACAGCGTTAAAAAGATTTTCCAATGCAGTAATGTATTCGTCTGCATTCTCGATTTCCGTTTCAGAATCGTGATTTTCGGATGCGGATATATCTGTATCTTCTTTAGTTGTCGGTTCAGCAGCTTTTGTTGTGACTGCTGTTGTTTCTACAACTGTAGTTGCTTTTTCTGTCACAGTCGTTTTTATTGCTTCTGTAGTTGTGATTTCGGGTTTAGTTACAGGTTCAGTTTCTTCTTCCGAACTTTCAGCAATGCTGCTCTCTGAAATTTCTGATACCGAACTTTCAGATTCATCAGTTCCGCATGATGTAAAAGTACCGAGAACTGCCATAACAGCAATCATAACCACAAGAAATTTTTTCATATAAATTACCCTCTTAATTTAAAAACTTACGGAGTTGCTAAACTCCATAAATATTATATCATGTTTTTGATTGATTTGTCAAGTGATTATTCGTAAAGAGAATTAATTGTCATTTTATACAATTCATCGAAATCATACAAATGGTCTGCGAATTCCTCTTTAGCAAATTCAAGATTGATTCTTTCACCGTTAATTCCCTCAATAAGACTGTCTTTAGGAAACGAGCCGACATTTTCATCATCACAGGCAGCCACAGAGTAATAACAGCCATAATTAGATATAACTACAAAATAGTCGTATTCATCAATATCGTTAAAGAATACGGACATTTTTTTGTATAATGAATCAAGATTGTCCGCAAGTTCTCCGCTTACAATATTTTTTGAATTATCGGAACATATTATGTGCAGTCCGCTTACGTCAATACCTTCTTCATCAAGTTCAGCAAGTGCGGAATTTGTGGCTTTATAGATACTTGATGCAATACCAGAAGCAGAATTTTCATTTGATTTTCTGTCCATATATTCAATAATTTCCTGAGCAAATACAAATTCGGTTTTCATTTCTTCACCCGTGCATTTAAAGAAACATATTGGTACAATAAAATAGATGTACACCTAAAAAACCGCTAAATATAGCGGTTTTTTAGCGTTCAAAGGTCGAAAAATTTAGGTGAAAAACCATAGATGTTTTTTAGCCGTTTTTACGGTGTAGAGGGAATTGAACCCTCGCAAGGGAAAAATTTGGAAAAATCAAAGCAGATTCGGGAGAAATAATCCCGGATCTGCTTTTTTAATACAAAAAATAATATACA
>JAIDNR010000132.1 GCA_029063695.1 Ruminococcus sp. | reverse complement strand
ATATATATGTCATGTTGTTATTTATAAGGAGGAAAAACAAATGCAGATTACAGATGTAAGAATCAGAAAGCTTATGTCAGGAGGCAGACTTCGTGCAGTCGTTTCGATTACAATCGATGATATGCTTGCCGTTCATGACATCAAGGTGGTTCAGGGTGAGGAGAGACTTTTCGTTGCAATGCCCAGTCGTAAAGATGAAAACGGGGTTTTCCGTGATGTCGTTCACCCGATTTCACCTGCTGCCAGAAAGCTCTTTGAGGAAAAAATCCTTGAGGCTTATGAGCAACAGACCGCACTTCTTGCCGCTGAGGCTGAAAGTGCCGTATTCAAGGTTGAAGAACCTGATACATACTGATATAAAAAAGTCCTGCCTTTTGCTTACGGCAGGGCTTTTTTAATTATGAAAGAGGTAATATTATGTTTATTGATTCACATTGTCACTATGACCGGAAACAGTTTGATACAAACAGATTTGAACTTCTTGCTGATATTAAGTTATGCGGTGTAGGTAAAATTATCACTCCTGCAATAGAGCTTGAAAGCAATATAACAATGCATGAAAAGCTTGATATTGCGGATTTGCCAGAAGAAAATCTGCCGAAAATTTACTATACGGCAGGTATTCATCCAACAAGGATATGGAGAAACGGTTCAATTTCTGAAAAAGAATGGGAAAATGTATTGAGAAATGCTATTCAGAATAGTTATGTTATTGCCATAGGTGAAACAGGTCTTGACTATCATCATCAGATGAATGAAAGTATGTTTGTGAAACAATATTTCTGGTTTCATAAACAGCTTGAAATTGCACAAGAGTTTAAACTTCCGCTTGTTCTGCATATCCGTCAGGCTGATAGTGATTCAATTGAAGTACTGAAGCAGTATCATCTTAATGAAAACGGAGTTGTACATTGTTTCAACGGCGATATTGATACGACTGAAAAGTATATTGAACTTGGTCTTTATCTTGGAATAGGCGGAGCTGTTACATGGAAAGAACATTTTGAATTAAGAAATACTGTAAAGAATATTCCGCTTGACAGAATAATTCTTGAAACAGACACACCGTATGTCAAACCTGAATGGTGTATTGAAAAGTGGAATACATCTCTTAACATACCAAGAATTGCAATTGATATTGCAGAACTGAAAAATATTTCAGCAGAAGAAGTTGAATCCGTCACAACGGCAAATGCAGAAAATTTATTTGGAATATAGTCTTATATGTTGAGGATTCTTGCGGCTTTGAGTATGGCAATCTGAGTTTTGCCATCACGGATTTTTCCGTCCATAACGAGTTTTACGGCATCGGCAAGCGGAATTTTTTCCACATCAAGAAATTCATCTGGGTCGAGATTCTGCTTTTCAAAATGCAGACCTCTTGCCATGTATATATGTGTTACTTCTGAATTATATGCAGGAGTAGGAAGCATTTCGCCGAGATAGATATATTCATCGCATATACAGCCTGTTTCTTCCAGAAGTTCACGTCTGCCGCATTCTGCGTGATTCTCACCCTTTTCGAGCTTGCCTGCCGGTACTTCCATTGTTGTGGTATGAAACGGATAGCGGAACTGCTTTACAAGAAAAATTTCATTTTCGTCTGTAACGGGAATAACACATACTCCGCCGTGATGCAGAAGAACATCACGGACAGCAGCATTTCCGTTTTCAAGTTCAACAGTATCATGAGTTATTGTAAAAATCACTCCTTCATAGATAATGTCGCTGTTAATTGTTTTTTCGTCAAGGTGCATAATTAGTCCTCCTTATTTTTATGACAGTTTCTGGTATATAACTCAGAAGCTGTAATTTTCTGACATGAATTATAGTCATAGCTGTGTGAAAATCTGTTTACTATGATTTTTTTATCGCTGAAATGACAGATTATGATATAAGCAATCAGCAGAATAAGTGCAGTGATTGAAATAATCAAGCCTTCCTTGAAATACGGTGTGCTGTAGTGGAAAGTTATTACATTTCTGCCCTCATAAGCAGGAACAGCCATAAAGCCGTATGATACTTTTTCAACGTCTACAGGTTCGCCGTTTACTTCTGCTGTCCAGCCCTCACTGTATGGAACGCTGAAAAATACAAGTGCAGGCTTTTCAAGTGTAATTTCAGACTCAAAGCGCTTTGAATCCCAAGTAAATTTATCGGAACACTTGCTTTGTTTTTCGAGACAGGCTTTTTCATAGTCCGATTTGGTCATATTTTTTATACTTATATTGGCTTTTGTCATGATATTGTCATATTTTTCAGCAATTTCATCATCAAGAACAAGTGATTTAATCAGCAGTCTTTCACGGTCTGATTTATTGTATTTTTCGGCTTCACTTTTTTCAATGTACATATCATAGGCAAAGCCCATAGGAATATAAAGTTTGTTTTCGTATACTTCAAAATATTCATCTTCAGCAACAAGTTCAAATTCGGGCAGATATTCTGTAATGTTAACATGAGATGCATTTATACCGTTTTTGTCGCTGATTTCATCTTTTTCAAGTGATTCGCCTTTTTGTTCCATTTCGGAAAGTTCTTGATGTGTGTAACCGTCAACTTTTTCACGGTAAAAATATTTTACCGAAAGAAGTCCACGCAGAGTATAGTGCGATATATCGGCACGGGACGCAACATCACGCTGAATACCTATATTATCATAAAATTCCATAATAGAAGTTTCAACAACACTCTGAAATGCTCTCATATTAGGAAGTCCCCATATCATAGGATAGTTGTCATTGTTTTCGGATATATCCACACGGAAAAAATTATCTTCTGAAACTTCCTCAACAACACTTTTTTTGCCATCGATAGCCATATTGATATACTTTTCAGCAGACGCAGGACTATTAGCACCATAAATTACAGTAACAAGTGTACATATGAGACTTGCAACAACTGTACTGTATACCATAAGGTTTCCGTATTTCAGACCCTTGTTTTTTCTGTTGATTATATATACTGCATAAATCAGAAAACCAATAGCAATACCAGTGGTCAACCAGAAATATGCAAAATCATTAGGGAGTGTGAACCAACTGAGTTTGTCGTCTTTTTTCTCAGGTATAAATGAAACTGCACCAAATGCAAGAATCATAATGGCAGTTATTTTAATTGCAGATTTGAAATCGGAATCTTCATCATCAAGAGTCTGTGCGGTCATCATGGCAAAAATGAGTATCGGCATATAGAACCAGCGTGCGTAATATGACGCATTGAACGTATAAAACATACAGTTAAGAATCGGAATAAACGCACATATTATGCAGAATATTGAAAGTCTTACAGCCCAGTGTTTTTTTCTTGTCCTCATGAAAGTAATAACGCCGAGCATTGAGAATAATGGGAAGTAACCGCCGATTGATGACCATTTTGAGCCGTCGCTCTTGAAAAGATTCGGACGTGCAGGAACATCAGGAGGAAGGAAAAAGCTCTGAATTATTCTTAAAACACGTGATTTGTCATAATAGAAAATCCAGTTTTCACCATAAAGACGCTCATTTACACGGTAGTTTCCGAGAATAGCCATTGCAGACGGCAGTAAGATAAATCCTGCAACAGCCGTGCCGAGTACAGCTTCAATAAGAAGTCCGAAAAACTTTTTCCATGTCACATGAAAATCACTGCATGGCAGACGCATAATGAAGTACAGTATCAGGAATATGACCTGTCCCGTGAAGAAATAGTAGTTCATCATCGCCATAACAGCAACAATCAGGGCAAACCACCCACGGCGGCGGTTATTTATATTTTCCTCCACGGCAATAAGCATAAGTGGAAAGAGTGATGTAACGTCCTGAAAGTGATTGAAAAATATATTGAAAATCTGGAATCCCGAAAAAGCGTACAGCAATGCACCTGTAAGTGCGGCTTCTTTGCTTCGGACAAAACGACGTATATAGATGTATGCTGTAAGCGATGCGAGACCATGCTTTAGTGCAAGCAGAAATGGAATTAAGTATGAAACGAATCCACGAGGAAGAATTGTCGAAAGCCAGAAAAACGGGCTTCCTATTAAATAGAATGAATATGAAGTAAGCAAGTCCGAACCCAAATCGGTGAACCAGTTCCAGCCGAACTGCCCTGAACGTACAGCATCATTTGCAAGATTATAGAAAGGAATCTGTTGTGCATTGAAATCGCCGTAATAGATAAAATAACCCTTGTCTACAATCATAACAGGGAGCAGGGCGGTAAGAAGTGTAAGAAATCCAAAAATAAAGGCAAGCAGATACTTTTCTTTTGTACAGTGTGAATATCGTAATTTGTTTTTCATTTTGTCCTCCTTAAACCTGTCTCTTATACACAAAACCGAGCACACGAGAATAAGGCGAATCTAGTGAG
>JAIDNR010000131.1 GCA_029063695.1 Ruminococcus sp. | reverse complement strand
TACTAATCGGTCGAGGGCTTTTCCTTTTGATTCATGAGAGTTTGATTGAATGCATTCTTTGTTTATTCAGTTTTTGAAATTTCTTTCAGTTTTTTTGAAAAAGGGCTTGACAAATAACGTTTTTTATGATATAATAAATAAGCGATGTGAAATGCACCATTAGCTCAGTCGGTAGAGCAACTGACTCTTAATCAGTGGGTCCTGGGTTCGAGTCCCCGATGGTGCACCAAGCATGGCCCGTTGGTCAAGCGGTTAAGACACCGGCCTCTCACGCCGGTAACACCAGTTCGATTCTGGTACGGGTCACTTAAAATAAATCGGTGCTTATGGCAGTGAGGTCACACCTGTTCCCATTCCGAACACAGAAGTTAAGCTCATTTGCGATGATGATACTTGGTTGGAGACGACCTGGGAAAGTAATTCAGTGCCGGTATCTATATTCCTCCTTAGCTCAGTCGGTAGAGCACTCGGCTGTTAACCGAGTTGTCGCCCGTTCGAGCCGGGCAGGGGGAGCCAAAAAAATCTGTTCTGATTAAAGAACAGATTTTTTATTTTTTTATAAAAATAATGAGGTGAACGAATGAAAGATTTAATTAAATTAGGAGATTTGACTTCTGATAATGTGTATGAAATTTTTAATATTGCAGATGAAATTCAGCATGGCAAATACAGAAATTTTTTGAATAATAAAAGTATTATATTGTTTTTTCCCTCTTCGAGTATAAGAACACGGGTTACATTTGAAAAAGGCATATATCTGCTGGGAGGACAATCAATATTATTTCCGAGTGAAACTCTTGATAAAAAAGAAAATTTAAAAGATGTGTGCGGTTATTTGAATAATTGGGCAGACTTAGTTATTGTAAGACATGAGAATATTTATGTAATTGAACAGCTCGCTTGTTATTTAAATGTTCCGGTTGTAAATGCTATGAGTAATGCCAATCACCCTTGCGAAATAATTGCAGATATGTATGCACTTTCAAAAATAAGAAATGATTTTATTTCCGACAGATATTTATTTTGCGGTAAGGCAGGAAATATAGGTTTTACGTGGAAAGCAGCTTCTGATATTATGGGATTTGAATTATCACAATGTTGTGGCAAAGGGTATGAAATAGAAGGATTAAAAACATATAATTGTATTGATGATGCTATAAAAGGAAAAGATATTATTTGTACAGATGCATTGCCTTCTGATATACTTCCGAATTTTAAAGATTGTCAGGTCACCAGAGATAAAATGGATATGGCAAATCGTGGAGCCATACTCAATCCTTGTCCACCGTTTTATCGTGGTGAGGAAGTATCGGACGATGTAATAAATTCATCATATTTTGTTGGATATGAATTCAAAAAGCATTTGCTTGAAGTTCAGCAAGCTATTATTGTCTATTTACTATTGCAGTAAATTTTTAGCTGATTACAGGATTTGTTATTGTGCTGTCGAAAGACATGACAAAGATTTATCAGAATATGAGGTGAAAATATGGGACTTGATTTTTACATAGAAGCAAGAATCAAAGAAAAAGCAACAGAAAGAATAATATCATCAAGTAATATTTTTGAATACGAAGATGAAGATGATAAAGGATTTTTTGAAGTATGTTCATGGTGCAGTCGTGCTTTTTCAGACGTAAGAGATGGTATGATTAATATTTGCAATAAATATTCAGATATAAATTATAACAGAAATGATTTTGTTATACCTGTTTCGCAGACAGCTTTGCGTGAAATCTATGGCTATCTTCTGAAACGTTCTTATATTTCAGAGCCTGACGCTCAATATTCTGAAAATAATGATGATGACTGGCTGAATAAGCACTGCTATGAAAATGATAATCTTTATAATGCAATGAAAATACATAGTTTGTTAGCTGAACTGGAACGTATAAAATATGAAAATGTTACATTTGACTACAGCGAATTTATTCCTGATAAAAAAGACTTTGTGGCTTTTGAAAAATTACCACAGTCTTATGACTGGGAATTCAGAATATTTAATTCTTACTGATTCGGAAATTTTAAGATACGACTGAAAACTTCCTGTAGGCATTCGGGCTTATACCTGTAATCTGACGAAACTGGCGTATGAAGTACTTATCATCGTCGTATCCGCATTTTACCGCAATTGCAAGCAGATTCAATGAAGTTGTCATAAGCAGATACTTTGCCATAGCAATTCGGCTCTGAATTATATCCTTGTGAAAACTCAGTCCGAAAATATTCTTGTATTCCGCACGGAAATGACCGCTGCTTATGTGAAAATCACGGCAGACTGTTTCGGCATTCCACTGCTTCTCGGGTGATTTATATATTGATGCTCTGAGAATATTATATTTGTTATAGTCGGCTGTCTTGTATTTTTCAAATAACAGGGCAGTTTCTTTATTTATTTCGTCAGAAAGTTTATCAATAAGATTTTTTGTGTCAATTTCCGAAATATTGCAGGTGATTCCTGCTGAAATTATATTATCCATATATTCTAATGATTTATACAGCGGTGAATGAGTTATCAGTGACACAACTCTGTCAGCGATTATTTTATCATAGTTTTCAGGCAGTTTGCCGATGGCAGCAAATAAAAACTGCTTATCCTGAAGTTTTGCACAGAATGCTGAACTGTCTATGGCTGCTTTTTTCAGACATTCCGAAATTTCCAAATCAATTTTTACAGAAATATTTTTTTCATCTATGCGGCTGTTGTCGAAAAACAGTCTTGCTTTTATCATGACTGCTGAAATCGTATCGTCCTTTGATGATTTTTTCAGTGAACGTTCAAGTTCCCGAATGATACCATTTTTATTGTAAAGTCCTGTCGTTGTATCACGGAAAGCAGACAGATTATTGTATTCCAGTAATTCATTTATATCATTTTTCATGCGTATAACATTCAATGCATTGACAGCGGAATTTATCCAGTCAACAGCAATAGGGTCATAGCTGTCGGGAATTGTGTACTGAAATATAAAATATCCAATTTCCGTACCGTCTGTAAACATCGGAACAAAATACAGAAAAAGTTTGTCTCCCGAACCAGGCAGATTTTCGGGAAAAAGCATTTTTCTTACAAAATAATGCGGTTCTGACGGATATTCTATCGGACTTATCAGTCTGTAGAATGTCATCATTTTATCATTTGAATCTATGTCAAGAGGTGATTTGTCTTTCAGGCTGAACCAATCTTCATACAGACATAGATAAAGTCCTTTGAGATTGCGTATCAGATAGGAATAGTCCTGCAAAGCACGGATATAATCACTGAGCGAACGGCAGACAGCAAGCTTCTGTTCAAAATTTCCGCATACAGTCATGGAGTTATAGAATTGTGCAGTACGTACTTCTTCAAGTTCTTTGCCAAGAAATTTCTTGTCAATTCCGCATGAACAGGTATCTCCGCATACCATACAGCCATTAAGACTGACATTATTTTCAGATTCATTTCCTGAAATCATGCTGTAAAGTACGTTCATAGCTTTTGCACCGACTGCTGACCTGTTGCGGTAATATGTTGTGAGTATCGGGGAATGGTAATAGCGTTCACCTGAATATTCATAGCCGACAACAGTTACATCTTCCGGCGGGGTTATACCGTTTTTGAAAAAAGTGTCAATAAGACCATATGCCATATAATCATTGGCACATACTATCGCCTGAGGGAGTCTGCGTTTTCCGCTTATATATTCATTTGCGATTTTTTCTCCGCCCGTAATCCAGTAGTTGCTGAATATAATGTTTTCATCGCTGAAATTTATTCCTTTTTCTTCAAGAACATCACGCATTCCCTGCACCCTTTCGTGTGATGTTTCATATTCTTCCTGACCTGTGATAATATCAATATCAGTGAATCTGTGAACTTCTGTGATGTGACATGCAATTTCATGGAAATCTTTACGTATATCATTATTTATGCAGGTGTATCCCTCTATTACATCTCCTGCTACGACAATAGGAATTTTTTTTCCTTCAAGTTTTTTGAGAATTTTTTCTTTAAGGTCAGAATAACTGACAGTTTCAAGCATAAGGATAACACCGTCAATTCTTTCGGATTCTGCAAGTTCATAGATTTTGTTTTCAACTGCAACATGAGCAAAATAATTCTCTATATTGCTGAAATTATAGATATTTGCAATTACAGCAATATAAAAACCGTATTTTTCAGCTTCTGACATGATACCCTCAAGCATTATCTTCTGCTCACGCTCAGAGGGTCTTGCCGTTATTACTGCGATAAGAGGTCTGCCGTTAATCATTTTACATCACCGCCGTTTTTCATATATTATATAAAATATTATATCATAGCAAACTTCACTTTAAAAGAAAAACCGTGAAATAATTCATAGT
>JAIDNR010000130.1 GCA_029063695.1 Ruminococcus sp. | reverse complement strand
CGGACAGCTTGTATATACATTGCTTGAAGTTATCCGTCAGGACAGCAGTATCAGGGAAATTTTGTATGGTTCTGAGTTCATTTCAAAAGGAGAGTTTTTTGGTAGTTTTGCTCACCCAAAACGTATTTGCCTTGAGGCTCTGTTGCTTGGATTATTGTATCATGTTCACAAAAATCCTGCTGAATCGGAAAATATAGAGCTGCTGAATACTCCTGACAGGTTGGAATTTCATATTGTCAGATTCAGTGATGAGGAGTCACTTGATTTGGAAGTTTCGTTAAATCTGATTGAAAATATCCATGAAAATGCTAAACGTCAGAAGTCGGCAGATATAAAGTATCAGATTGAATTACAATGCGGAAATACAGTTATTACAGAAATCCCCGACAGCAGAAATATCTTCTTGTATGGTGTTGGTGGAGCAGGAAAAACAACGTTCCTTTTAAATCAGATAAACAGCAATAATTCGGTCAGTTTTTATTTTTCTTTATATAAATACAAGCGTGAGATACACGAAAATTTACAGTCTAAAAGCTGTTGGATATTACTGCAAATCCTGTTGAAATATCACTATCAGTATGAGTATCAGACATATGAAGCCTGTGCTGCGTGCGAGGGTGAGAATGTAGTTTTACAGCAATTGAGTGAACTTGATAAGCAGTTAAAAAATAATCCATATAACTTTAATTGGAAATACATTCTGCTGTTGGACGGACTGAATGAAATGTCGTCGGAATTGCAGGAAATACTTACTTCGGAACTTGAATGGATTTGTACTGAATGGAAAAATGTGCGGATAATAATTACAGGACGAACTGTTCCGTTGTACACTGTTTTTGATGATTTTCAGCATATTGAAATACATGGTATTACTGACGCTGAAAGAGATGCTGTACTGTCTGATTACGGCGAAATATCAGGCAATAAAAATCTTGTTGAAATCCTGAAAATACCGATGTTTCTGAATATGTATCTTGAAAACAGAGAGACTGATAAAACGCTGAATACTCGTGGAGAGATTCTGGATTCCTACATAATGGGCAGGAACTTTCAAAAAGATAGCGTTGTACGGTTTATTGTACAATACGTTTTACCGTTTGTAGCATCAAAAATGATAAACAGCTATGATTGTTTCGCATTTCAAAACAATAACGGTTTCTGCTATGAGATTGACAGAGGAGAGCTTTTTAAAACAATCGGTAAATCATACAAAATTTACCTACTTGATGAATATGTATATCAAAGCTATATTGCACCAAAAGGATTCCGAAAAAAATCCCTGCTCGAAAGCAGGGAAAAGGTTGATTTTATTGAATTGATTCTTGATAATATCGGACTGATGAAAATTTCTGAAAACGATTCCCATAAAATTCATTTCACTCACCAATATTTCAGGGATTACTTTTCGGCAAAGCATATCCTGAATTTATTGGAAATCATAGTTACTTCGTACAAAAACAGCAGTATTGATGAACAGAAAGAAATTTTCATAAAGTTTGAACTTGATAAAAACTGGTTCTTTGATGAGCATGAAATATATAAATTATTCGGTGAAATTTGTGGAGACTATAAAAATATTCCTGACGGAAACGACAGTATGTTTTGGTACAGACGTACGATTTTGGATAATCTGCTTGATATGTACCGTAAATTTAATGCAGAATCGGATTGTTTTCATATAACAGAAAATGTTATAAAAGTCATGAGTATTTCACGAAATAATGCGATTTGTGAAGTTAATTTTGACAGAGTACCTCTGCCGTTTAACGTGCCATGCAATATTAAATTCAGTCAGAATGGTGAGTATCCGAGTTCTTTTAAAAACTGTATTGTAGACAGATTGGGAATATGTGATGATTCGGGAATTTATATTTCGGAAGAATCAGGTGTTAAAATTTATACATGGTATAAATATTCTGTTTATTCTCCTGATAAAAAATTGATACTGATAATTTCAGATGATAACTATATTTTGCTTTGGGATAATGTATCTGAAAAGATTCTCTGGAACTTGGATTTATCCGAATATGCAGAGTATTGCCAATACTTTGATTATGCGGAGTTTTCGGCAGATGGAAATAAAATTGATTTATACGCAGGCTGTGGAATTAATATTTACAAAGTAACCATTGATTCTTATAGTGGGTACGTTATAGGATATGGACAGGGAAGAGTTTATGAATATAATTTTACAGACGAGAAAATTCTTGACGAGCAGTTGAAACTGAAAATCTTCAAACAGCTTCCGCATTTCAAGAACTGCGATTTCAGTGGTGCGAAATTTATTTATGAGGATTATTCAAAAATTCTTTACCATATGGGAGCGTTGACTGATAATAAAGAGCTTTGTGTATATAAACAAAGTTATTCCGGAACTTGATTATAGCAAATATGAATAAAATTCAGTATTTATCACACACTAATTCTGAGGTGATAAACATGGCGAAAAAGGGAATGAAAAGACCTGACTATACTCATACTCAGCCGAGGAACGACGTGTCTCCTGTACCTGAGATTCAGGGGAAAGCCAAGTCGGGAAAGCTTTATGCGAATCCGATAATTGCAGGAGCGTCAAGTTCTTCGCAGAAGGTCTGGCATAATAAATCGTACTCACACGAAATACCAATATCTTCTGCATATCCTACTATCGACAACGACCTTGCAAGAGATAATCTGGAGAACGATATTCCTGCGGCAGACTTGCAGGACCAGTAAAAAACAAACGCCGTTTGGAGTAAGTTCAAACGGCGTTTCTGTAATGGAGGAGACTATGGAATCAGTATGGCAGGCTAATACGAAATTGCTGGGATTTCCGAAACCGGAAAAAGATACAAAAACTGACGTTCTTATTATCGGCGGCGGAATAGCAGGAATACTCACTGCACACTTTCTGCATCAGAACGGAATAAAATATATTCTGGTGGAAAAGGACAGAATATGCTCAGGTACAACTCAGAATACAACGGCAAAAATTACTTTTCAGCATGGACTTGTATATCAGAAGATACTCAAAAGCAACAGCACTGAGGCTGCTCAAAAATATCTGAATGTAAATAAAATAGCTTTTGAAAAGTATGCAGAAATGTGCCGTAATATCGAATGTGATTATGAGATAAAGGACAATTATGTGTACTCCGTAAGTGACAGAAAAAAGCTCGAAAGTGAAATGAACGCACTTCACAAAATCGGCTATAAAGCAGAGTTTTTCGAGAATTTGCCAATACCAATAAAGACAGTCGGAGCAGTGAAATTTTCGAAACAGGCTCAGTTTAATCCGCTTGAATTTATTTCAACAATTGCAAGTGGACTCAATATATACGAAAATACCTTTGTGCGTGAAATGATTGGTACTACGGTAGTTACAGATAAATGCAGAATAAAAGCTGATAAAGTGATTGTTACAACTCATTTTCCTTTTATCAATAAACATGGAAGTTATTTTCTGAAGCTATATCAGCATCGTTCATACGTTATTGCTCTGGAAAATGCCTCAAGCGTGAACGGAATGTATGTTGACGAAAATCATAAGGGAATATCGTTCAGGAATTACAACGATTTACTGTTTATCAGCGGTGGAGGTCACAGGACAGGTGAAAAAGGCGGAAACTGGAATGAACTGCATAACTTTGTAAAGCTGCATTATCCAAATGCTAAAGAAAAATATCACTGGGCAGCACAGGACTGCATGAGTCTTGACGGAATACCATATATCGGGAAATATTCACGGAATACGCCGAATCTGTATGTGGCAGGCGGATTCAATAAATGGGGCATGACTGGTGCAATGGTATCTGCAATGATACTCAGTGATATTGTTATGGGCAGACGAAATGACTATGCAGATATTTTCAATCCGTCGAGGAATATTATCAAGCTGCAGCTTTTCATAAACGGTGGAAAAGCTATAAAAAATCTGCTTACTCCAACAACTAAAAGATGTCCTCATATGGGCTGTGCACTCAAATGGAATCCCGCCGAACACTCGTGGGATTGTGCCTGTCATGGTTCACGTTTTTCTGATGAAGGAAAGGTTCTTGATAATCCTGCGAATGGGGATTTGAAATAAATCCTCTTTGAATCAAGTAATTTTGTTTATATCTTGCTTTCTGTTTTTGAATATGGTATAATTATTATAAAATATCATATAAAAGCAGGGTGAAATGTTATGATAAAAATTATGTTTGTCTGCCACGGAAATATCTGCCGCAGTCCCATGGCGGAGTTTATTTTCAAGACTATGTTGCAAAAATGCGGACGTGAAAAAGGATTTGTCGTTGCTTCTTCTGCAACAAGCACTGAGGAAATATGGAACGGAATCGGCAATCCTGTATATCCGCCCGCAAAAGCTGAACTTGCAGAGCATGGTATCTCCTGCGAAGGAAAAAGAGCTGTACAACTGAAAAAATCAGATTATGATAAATACGATTTGTTTCTCTGCATGGACAGCAGAAATGTCACAAATACTTTGCGGATTTTCGGTAGTGACCCTGATAATAAAGTCCGAAAACTGCTGAAAAATAAAGACGTTTCCGACCCGTGGTATACAGATAGATTTGACGTTGCCTACAATGATATTTACGATGGCTGCCGTCAGCTTCTGGAGGATTTATGATGCAGATATGGAATCCGTGGCACGGTTGTCACAAATACTCTGAGGGCTGCGCACCATATGCGTTTACTTAAAAGAAAAAAGACAGAATAAGGCAAATTTTCTTGAACGTTTAGATTGAGAAGTAAATTTCAAAAGTTTAAACCAGTTAAGCGTGAGACTATAAAAATCAAGAGAAGAAAGAACGAGATAAATAATGTAAATGAGATATGAAGACAATTCCATAAGCCTGAAGAAATCAAGGGAATATAAAGGGAATATATTTGAG
>JAIDNR010000013.1 GCA_029063695.1 Ruminococcus sp. | reverse complement strand
TTCATCTCAGCAATTTTTTTGTTGCGTGTCTTAATTGTCCACTTCGGATTCAGATTTTGAAACGATTATTAAATTATTATTCATAATAATGCAGGTGTGGCGGAATAGGCAGACGCGCTAGCTTCAGGTGCTAGTCTTCGCAAGGAGGTATGGGTTCAAGTCCCTTCACCTGCACCACGAAAAGCTCGATTTTATCGGGCTTTTTGTATGTAGATAGATGTGATAGTTTTTTACAATTCTTTGATAGTTTTCTTCTAAAACGTGCTAAAATATCTAGTGCATCTGTCAAATAATATTTTCACAATGTCATGATACAAATAAATCATATAGTGATATTATTAAAATAACTTTAATCAAATTTTATTGTATTTGTTTGTATAATATAATAAGTAAAACATCTTAATGTAAAAGGAAATGATAATTCCAATGTATCATATTGCACTCTGCGATGACGAGAATACATTGATCGCAGAATTAAAAAGCTATTTACAGCGTTATGCTGACGAACATAAAATTGAATTTACATACCATGTTTTTTATGATGGCACAGAATTGCTTGCTAACTATAATCCTGATTTTGACCTTATCTTTCTTGATATAAAAATGAGTGTTATGAACGGTATCGAAACGGCTCAGCAGATACGCAAAATAGACAGCAATGTGGGACTGATTTTCCTTACCTCGATTACGCAGTATGTTTGGCAGGGCTATGAAGTAAATGCAGTAAACTATCTAATCAAACCGGTGAAATACGTTCGGTTGAAAATGGAGCTTGACCGATATTTTGCCCGCTATCGAGGTAAGGACAAGCAGTACCTTACATTTTCAAACAACTGTGGAAAATTCAAGGTGTTATATAAGGATATCCGCTATGCCGAAACAAACAAGCGTAATGTTCTTCTGCACTTTGAGGATAAGGAACAGATCATTTATCAAAGTATGAAGGAGTTTTCAGCTTTGCTTGAAAAGGAGCCTTGCTTCGCACGCTGCCATGCAAGTTTTCTCGTAAATCTCGCTTATGTCAAAAGTGTAGAAAATCTCGAAGCTGTCCTTACCACAGGGGAACAAATTCCCGTCAGTCAGCCCAAGCGAAAGGATTTTATGATCAAAATGACCGAATATTGGGGGAATTTGCTGTGATACAGGTACTTGATATTATAGCTTTTCTACTGAATTGGGTAAATGCGTTTTTTCTTTTTATGGTTATTGGATGTTTTCTTAATATAAGAGGAAAACTACCTGTAAAAGTTGCGGCTTATGGGTTCTGCATACCGATTGCCAATATTGTAATTTTTGCAAATGATATTACTAATATTCTTGGAGTCTTGATTGGTTTTATGCTTTTTATATTTATATTGTACCAAGATATTTGGATATGTAAGCTGTCAGCGGTTATCATTCTGTATCCTATGATAGTATCTATAAATTATCTTGCTCAGGATATAGGAATGCAAATATATTTTTATATAGTAGGCAAATGGGAATTCAATGTAGAAACCGTTACAACTTTCATAAGTACCCAGATACATACAATATCATTGGCAGTCGCACCTGTAATATGGTTCTCAATATGGCAGATATTGAAACGCAGGAATATTAAGTCGATTGCTCTGCTTAACACAAAAATGTGGCTGATGATTGACGGAGTATGCTTATCTGTATTTATAGCGGTGTTGGTTACACTTAATTTTATGCCTGAGAATTCATGGATGGGCTATCCGATTTGCCTGTCGGGTATAATTACCATTTTTGCCTGTCTGTATCTGACATTATATATCGCAAATTCAGTACTGACTGCATATCAGCTGCAAACCATGAAGAAGAAGCATAAATATTACGAAGAAAAGATACAAGAGGAAGAGCGTGTCAGAAGTATTTATCATGATATGAAAAATCATTTGCTCGTCCTTGAAAATCAAAGCGGAACAGATTGTGCAAAAGAAATTGCACAAAAACTTCGTATGGAGATTTCAGATTATGAGGACTATGTGCACACAGGCAGTGATATTCTGGATGTGATTATTAAGGAAAAATCGCACATGGCGAGAGAAAAGGATATTGATTTTTCGGCAGCAGTCGATTTTTCCGAGGTGCAGTTTATTGAACCGCTTGATATCAGCACCATTTTCGGCAACAGCATTGACAATGCTTTGGAAGCCGCCGAGAAGCTCCCAAAAGAATATAGAGCGGTGATGATAAAAGCCGGAATAGTCCACAGTTTTGTAATGATAGTGATTGAAAATACTTGTATCGATGCACCTAAAGGCAAATCCAAAACTACAAAAGATGATAAATTCCTCCATGGCTTTGGAGTAGGAAATATGAAAAAGGCTGTGGAAAAGTATAATGGAGAATGCACGTCAAGCTGTACAGACAGAAAGTATACGCTCAAAATTTTAATACCTATTTCAGATGAAAGAATGCCTGCCGCAAATTAAGCGGCAGGCTTTTTTGTGCAACGAAAACCCCCAGTTTTACTGGGGGTTCAAAAAAGCTTTAGCTATGGGTAGAAAAATAAGACCTC
>JAIDNR010000129.1 GCA_029063695.1 Ruminococcus sp. | reverse complement strand
TACGATATTAGCATTAGTCTCGTGGTCGCTGAGAGGGGTATAAGAGACAGGTATACGGTTTTATTTTTTTACTTGATATTCCAGATGTTTTCAGCGTAATCGGCAATTGTTCTGTCTGAACTGAATTTTCCTGCATTGCACATATTAAGCCACTGTTTTTTTGCAAATTCCATGCGGTTTGTACCATAATCTGCATTGGACTTGAGTTTTGCTTCAACATAGCTTTCGAGGTCGCCTAACAAGTAGTAATGGTCGGGCTTGTGCCAGCTTGCACCGTCAAGGAGCGAAGTATAGAGTTCACGGAAATCACCTGAACCGCCGTCTGAAACCGTACCGTCGATAAGAGACGATACAACAGCTTTGATTTTCGGATTCTCAGCGAACACCTTACGGCTGTCGTATTCGGGAACGATTGTTTCCAAGTCATCAACTCTTGCACCGAAGATATAGTTATTTTCTTCGCCTGCTTCTTGAACGATTTCGATATTGGCACCGTCATAAGTTCCGAGAGTTACAGCACCATTGAGCATGAGTTTCATATTGCCTGTACCGCTTGCCTCTGTACCTGCTGTTGAAATCTGTTCAGAAATATCAGCACCTGCAACAAGTTTTTCAGCGTATGATACATTATAGTTCTGTACGAAAACGACTTTAAGCAAGTCCTTTGTATCAGGGTCACTTGAAACGATTCTGCCGATTTCGTTTATATATTTGATTATTGCTTTTGCACGTCTGTAGCCGGGTGCGGATTTTGCTCCGAAAATAAATGTTGTGGGAGTGAAATTCCTGATAGAGCCGTTTTTTATACCATTGTAAATCCAGAGGATTGAGAACGCATTGAGCAGCTGTCTCTTGTATTCATGAAGTCGCTTAATCTGAATATCATAGATTGATGCTGGATTGATTTCAACTCCATCACGTTCTGCAATAAAGTCCGCAAGCTGAGTTTTCTTGTCCTGCTTGATTCTGATAAATCTGTTTATTACTTCCTCATCATCAGCATATTTTGCAAGTTCTTTCAGCTTATCAAGATTGGTTATCCAGCTATCAGTGCCGAGAAGTTCAGTAATGAGTGCAGAAAGTTCCATGTTGCAGAGTGCGAGCCAGCGTCTCTGAGTGATACCGTTTGTTTCGTTGCGGAAACGGTCTGGATAAATGCTGTACCAGTCGGCAAGAACAGTATCTTTAAGAATCTGCGTATGAATTTCAGCAACACCATTAATGTGACTTGATGAATAGCAAGCCATATCAGCCATATGAATGAGTTCGCCTTTGATAATCTTGATACGGTTAATCTTGTCTTTCTGTACGCCATTTGCATACATTTCAGCAATAAGTTCCTCATTAATCTGAATGATGATTTCATAGATACGAGGGAGAAGCTCCTCAACAAGACCTACCCACCATTTTTCAAGTGCTTCCTGCATAACTGTGTGATTAGTATAGTTGAATACTTTTTTAGCGATTTCAAGAGCTTTTGCGAATGTATATCCCTCATTGTCAATAAGCTGACGGATAAGCTCGGGAATTGAAATAACAGGGTGAGTGTCATTGAGCTGTATTGTGATATAGTCGGCGAGGTTGTCAAGAGTACCATAGCGAGCCTTGTGTTTTTTTATGATGTCCGTAAGTGACGCACAACTGAAGAAATACTGCTGCTTCAGGCGGAGCTTTTTACCCTCGTTTGTATCGTCATTCGGATAAAGTACACGGGAGATGTCCTCAGCAAAAATCTGTTCTTTTGAAGCCTCCAGATAATTCTGACGATTGAAGGTATCAAAGTCAAATTCTTTCACGGGTTCGGACTGCCATAATCTCAATGTGCCGACGTTATCGGTCTTACAGCCGAAAATGGGCATATCATAAGGTACAGCCTTGACTGTCTGTCCGTTGTAGTGAATAAGCACCGTATCTTCCTCACATCTTTTTGACCAGCAATCGCCGTATTTTGTCCAGTCATCAATATCTTCTCTCTGGAAACCGTCAACAATTGACTGCTTGAAAAGTCCGTATTTATAGCGGATTCCATAGCCGTCAAGCGGAAGATTGAGTGAAGCCGCACTGTCAAGGAAGCAGGCAGCAAGTCTGCCAAGACCACCATTTCCGAGTGCTGCATCTTCGATTACTTCCAAATCGGCAAGATTGAGTCCAAGTTCACTGAAAGCAGAATTTACTTCGTCATATATGCCGAGACAGAGCAGGTTGTTGTATACTGCACGTCCGACGAGAAATTCCATAGAGAGATAAGCAGCACGTCTCTTGCCTAAATGCTCCTGACGGCTTTTATTCCAGTTATCGGAATAGAGTTCCATTACTGTATCACCGAGAGCATTATGCAGTTGCTGAGGTGTTGCAGTCTTAATGTCTTTCGGGAGTTTTGCGGTGAACTTTTCAATAAAAATATTTTTATCCATTGATTTTTCCTCCAAAAAATTATTTTAATTATCTGTTATACATTTTATTCAGCTTGTGGATTTTCTTTGCCAGTTCGGGCGTGAATTGTTTTGATTCTGTACGGAACTGCCAGTTATCGCCGAGAGTTGACGGTGTATTCATACGTGCATCTTTCGGACTGTCAAGGAAATCCTGCATCTGAGCAACTGCAACTTCTGCAACGCTTGCCCACGCTGAACGTATCAAAGCCATTGGTATGTCAGACTTTTTCTTGACATTCAAGTATTTTTTTGCAAATTTGAGAGATTTTTTGTCAAGAGTATCAACCCAGCCGTTGAGCGTTTCATTATCGTGAGTACCTGTATATGCAAAGCAGTTTGTTGTAGTGAAATTATGCGGTAAATGCTCATTTTCACCATCGCTGAATCCGAACTGTAAAACTTTCATGCCAGGATAACCGCAGTTGTCAAGCATTTCACGGACTTCGGGAGTAATGAATCCCAAATCTTCAGCAATAATATTCAGTTTGCCCAGCTTTTCTTCTGCAAGTCGGAAAAGTTCATAGTTAGGACCTTTTTTCCAGTCTCCGACTGTTGCATCTTCACTGCCATATGGAATAGTGTAATAGCTTTCAAATCCACGGAAATGGTCTATGCGGACAATATCATAAAGTCTTGTTGCGGCATTGATACGGTCAATCCACCATTTATAGCCTGTTTTCTTGTGGTAGTCCCAGTCGTAGAGAGGATTTCCCCAAAGCTGACCTGTAGGTGAGAAGTCATCAGGCGGACAGCCTGCCACTCTTACAGGACGGCACTTTCTGTCAAACCAGAAAAGCTTGTGTTCAGACCATGCCTCAACGCTATCCAATGCACAGTAAATCGGAATATCGCCGACTATTTCAATTTCGTTGTCATTTGCATACGCCTTGAGTGCAGTCCATTGACGATAGAATTCAAACTGAATGAACTTATAGAAACCGATGTCATTTTTGAGTTCTTTTTTTGCATCTGCAACAGCTTTGATTTTATGCATGGAAATTTCGGATTCCCATTCATACCATGCCTTGCCGTTATTCTTGAATTTAAGAGCCATGAACAGTGCATATTCTTCCAGCCATGATTTATTTGTTTCGCAGAATTTTCTGTATGCAGGAAATTTAGATGTCCTGAATCTTGAATATGCTACTCTGAGAACATCAAAACAATGGTCATATATCAAACTATAGTCAACTTTTTTCGGGTCGCTTTCCCATTTTATTTCAGAATACTCATTGTGTTCAAGAAGTCCGTCGCCTTCAAGTATTTCAAAATCAATAAAATATGGATTGCCTGCATTGACGGAAAATGACTGATAAGGTGAATCACCATAGCTTGTAGGAGAAAGAGGCAGAATCTGCCAGCATTTTACTCCCGAATCTTTAAGGAAGTCCACAAATTCAAAGGCGTGCCTTCCCATTTTGCCTATACCGTATTCAGACGGCAGGCTTGAAATGTGAAAAATTATACAGCTTTTACGCATTATTTTATAAGCTCCTTTTTATATGTATATTTTTTACAGTATCTCGGCATAATATAGAAAAAACGAGGTGACTAAAAATGAAGTATGCACAATATCTTTTTACTTTTCTTATGGGCTATTTTCTGTACGGCTTTGTAGAGGTTGCAGGACGTGGATACACACACTGGACAATGTGCCTTACAGGCGGACTTGCATTGACAGTGCTTTATGTCATAAACAGTCAAAGGACAATGACATTGATAAAAAGTTGTATTATCGGTGCTGTTGTGATTACCTGCATTGAATTTGCCGTCGGATTTTTTGATAATATAATTATGGGCTGGAGAGTATGGGACTATTCAGACCGTCCATTCAATATTATGGGACAGGTATGCCCTCTTTTCTCAATATTATGGGGATTTCTTTGTATACCTGCATTTTTCCTCTGTAAGCAGATAAGAAGAAAATTCAATTAATATCCCTGCTGTTTAAGTTCGGAAACAAGATTTATATAGAACTCACGGACATCGTATCCTTCTATATTCTCTCTGAACAAGTCTATTGTATCGCCGTGACTGATTCCACGTATTCCGGAGGCTTTAACCATTCTGAAAGTACCATGTTTTGCGGATTCAACCCATACAAGACCATCGCTTTGACCGTTGAGTTTCTTTACAATTAAATATCCCAGATTAAGTGGGAGAAAACTCGTTGAAAATACGCTTTTCATACATGACATACAGCTTCTGTAGGAAACATCGGGTGAATCAAGCATTTTATTTTCAAGTTCTTTCAGGCGGACAGGGGAAAGGTCTTTTATTCCTGACATAAAATCAGGTTCTTTATCACCGAGTTTTGTGAAGATACTGTTATATCGTTTTGCAATCCAGTTGCACATTTTCGGTGAAACTTTGTTGAGTAGATAGTCAACCATATCACAGCCGCCGTGAGGTGTATTTATAGTAGTAAGTGTTGCGACATATTTGTCAAGACCGAGAGAACTTATAGCATAACGTGTATCAAGTCCGCCTTTTGAATGGGCTATGATATTTACTTTTTCTGAACCTGTATCGGCAATTACTTTCATTACAGCCTGCTTAAGTTCTTCCGCACTGTCAGGAATTGAACGTGCCGACTGCTGATTTCCATAATAAACGCTTGCACCATTTCTTATGAGGCTTGCGGGAACTCTGCCCCAATAGTTCATTAACTGCCAGTCACGGAAAAAAATGCCGTGAACCATGACAATCGGATATTTTGTTTTGCAGATTTCATTTTCAGCACGGGCATTTTCAAGCTCCATTTTATCAGTCTCAAAAATATATTCTCTTTTGGCTTTTTTATAAAATCTGTAAATAAGAATGAGATTTATTACAGGAGTCCACCAGAAAATCAGGATAAAAATATAGTCTGTCAGTTTAATCTGCTTTGAACCGACAGCAGTTCTGAGAAATCCGACTAAAAATGTCAGGATTACTGCAAAAAGCGGCATTACAATTGAAAAAATTTTCGGCAATACACCTGCATCTGAATAAATAAAATATAAAATTATTATGACAGTTTCAGGAATTACTGCCATGCCTGAAAGCCATATAAGACTTGTGCCACGTTTCACAGAACGCAAACGAAAACTTTTTACCGGAATTTTCTCACTTCTGATTAAATCTATCATGAACATAAATGATAATACAGCGGTTCCGAATATTTTCAATCCGTTGTAAATGTCAAGCTCTGTCCATAATGGAATAATGTTATAGAACACAAGTAAAAAGATTAAATCTATTATTTTTTTCATTTTATTTTACTTTATCTCAATTTTGTCTTATCAAAAAACAGGCTGTCCCAAAGCCGGAACAGCCATGTATTTGTATCGTCCTGTTACCTTATTCGCTGAAAAGTGAATCTTCCGTATTTTCGGGAATTTTTGTACCGCAGTAACCGCAGAAAGCCATATTTTCGCCAACTTCACGGTTACATTTTGGACATACTCTGCGTCCCTTGATGCCATTGAGTTTAAACTCCATCTTCTTGATTCTTCTGCGTCTCTGGTCAACATCATCGCAAAGTTCTTTTAAAACCGCAGGGTCTCCATTAGGGTTTTTATAGTATTTCTTGCCAATATCGGTAAAGATTTCAAAGATTCTTTCCTGTTCATACAGAATTTTGTTTTTGAGGTCGCTTGTTTCAGCAAGACTTTTTGTCTTATCGGAAACGCCTCTGCTGACATCGCCGAGTTTATCAATGATGCTCATGCTATCACTCCTATGTAAAAATTATACGTTCATACGGCAGATTAACAAAACCGCCGCAAACCTGTACTTATATTATATAGTTTTTATATCAGTTTGTCAAGTCCTTTTGAACAATTTTTTAGTCATGAAGTTTACGCCTGTC